>DASYLL010000425.1:0-15487 GCA_036009605.1 Thermoanaerobaculia bacterium
CCCGTTACAGATCTTCAATCAGCGAACGAGCGTCGGTCTGCGTCACTTGCCCACCTGCAGCGGATCGTTCGAGCATGGTGGGTATGTGCGCATCGTGGAACTGCGGACGTTCATCTCCCGCTATCTGCGCAGAAAAGTCACGGCGTCTTCCGTGGCCGAAGTGCGTCAGGAGTATCTCGGCGATGGCGGGCCGCTGCCTCTCGGCGCCGTGCGGAAGGCGCTGCCCGGGAGCAAGGGACATACATGGGTGCTGTCGATGAAAGAGTTTCTTGCGGCGCGCAATCGCGAGCATCCCGCCAGTTTTCTGAATGACGCACTCGGCCTCGGAATGGACTGTGCGTACGACACCACCGAGGCGGCCGAGCTTCTGGCCATCGTGTATCCTGCGACCTTCGATGCGGAATATGGCGACGAGTTGCGGCAGCCGAATACCTTCGACGCGGCGTGGGATTGCGAGAATTTCTACATTTCCTACCTCAACGACGATGGCTGGGGACGTACCCATAGCTGTTCCAACCAATGGGAGCCGCATCGTGAGCGCGTTCATCGGTCGCTCGATGCACTTTCAGACGGGTTCACCGTCGAATCCGTTGGTGTCGCAGACCGGCCGTCCAAGAATTTTGATTGCCATGTTGACGAAGCAGTAAGACGGCTTCTCGACACGACGGCGAAACCCGCCTGAGGAGCTCGCCGAACGAGATGGAAACGCGGACAACAGAGGAATGGTCTCAGTGGCTCAAAGCCGTGTTCCGCGGTGATGTGGTTGTCCCGCCTCTGAATCGAGACAGCGAGCCCCACCTCGATCTCATCGACGTATTCGACCGTCTGACTACATTCGGAGCGCGACAGGCGTTCGCGGAAGGCGTGGCGCGGACGTTTGCCGGCATGTCGACCACGCGCGCAGACAGCCCTTATCTGTATACGCTCCTGCACCTCGTCGCCTACACGCATCCCGAGTCCGAGGTCGACCGACTCAGGCATCATCTCTTTGTAGGAACATTTCAGCAGTACACCTATGAGCAGGCGTCGTTGCATACGCTCCTTCTGGAGACGCTGGGTGAATATCCGCTCACGGCGGAGCTGACGAATTACATCAAGCGGTCCGTGCCGCGATCGAATGACCCCGATTATGCCGCTGCTGCAATGCGGGTGCTCGCGATACACGACCGCACCGCCAGTCTCGATCTTCTCATGCCGTCGCTCGCGCGCCTGAATCGGCGGGAAGACGTCCTCGTGATCGCGTCACACATGAAAGGCTTCGTCGGCTCTTATGGCTACGAAGTGGTATACGAGTGGTGCCTTCTCAATGGTCGCCGCCTGTTGGATGAGGCGACGCATGCAATGGACTGGTTCATCAAGGGTCTGACGGTGCGCGGGGTCATCGACTCTCCCGTTCGCCGAGCCGACGATCAACCATTCCGCACTGTCTTATCTGCAGTCGTTCACGGCGCGCTGCGCCCCCTCGCTCCAGTCGACGTGCTGACCGTGGCGTCGGTTGCGGAAGTCCTCAAGGAGGAACTGGAGCCCATCTTCGCAAATATCCTCCTGCAGCAATCACGGCTCGGCTCGCGAATCACCCTGTGGTCGGTCTCGGCCTATGGTCAGGACGAGCAATTCTTCCTCTGCGCGGGTACGCAGCGGATGGTGGTCGGCGAGGAGTGGGACAAAGAAATCGATTTCATCGCAAAGATGACCGGGTCTTTGAAGCCGACGTGGTACTCGGATGAGTCGACGCCGGAGCAGGTTCATGCGGCAGTGGAAGAGCTCGCCGCGAAGATCAAACAGACGTAGCATCAGGAGTAGCGTCGATTTTCATGCATACGCCCGCAGATGACTTGGTTCGGTTGCAGTCGCTCACTCCGGACGAGTTGCGCGACGTGATCGACGACCTCGCGCTCGAAGCCGCGGGCACGAAAATCTACATCTGTGTCGATCCTCACGAGCTTTACGACTTCTGTTTTCCGATCGATCCGTTGCAGCCGCGCGAAGTCGACATCGACCTCGTGGCAGACGATCAGATCGCGCTCCACGAAACGTTCTATGGCCTGCGGACGAAGCCGATTCTGCTCCCTGAGTACAGAGCGGAGCTCGAATCGCTCACCAATTACCTGAATTTCATCATGCACCAGGCGCTGCGGGGCAGCGAGGTGCTTCGCGAGTTCGTCATGGCCGCGTCATTGCCGGAGAACGCGAAGATGGGCGCGCGGATTGACGAAGCCGACACGGAACTGGTGAATGTCTACCTGGCCCTCGGCCTTGGCGTCCGCGCGCTCGGCGTGGAACGGTTCGTCGAAGTGACCGCCAGCCGGATTCAGATGGCCCCTTCGGATCCCGATATTGCGGCGCTATGGGAACGCTATACGCCCACTCGCCTCGTGGATGAGTTGAACGGCGTGCTGCTTCAATCGATCGAATCGAAGGCGCGGCAGCGCAACATGAAAAAGGCCAGCGTCGAGCGTGAGATCAGGAGTGCGAGATGCGACGCCGCGGCCGCCGATCGCATTGTTTTTCTGAATTCCCATCCGGAAGGACTGAAGGTTCCGCCTTTCCTGTTTCTCTATTTCTCGTCGGCTCCCCGCACCAGCGCAATTTTCGAGCATGAGTTGATTCGGAATTCACTCCCAATCATCAATGGCGAGCCGAAGCGTCTGTGGCGCACCCGCACGCAGATCTTTGCTTACGTAGTGAGCAAGGGTTTCGCCGAGCGACAAAGGGGATGGGACGTCGCTCTTCGCGCGCAGAACTTTCTTCGCGAGTTCGAGCACACCAGGGCGGCCGCGTTCTGTGAGATCTGTCCGATGCGCGGCGGAACTGGCGGGAACTGCAGTCGTCTCGACAATTGCCGCAGTCTTGCATCCCTTGCCGACGAGATACGCCGTCGGCGCAGTGAAATCGTCAATCTCGGTCTCATCGGAGGGCTGCGCAACTATCGCCAGATCATCGACGGCGAGATCCCGCAGGACGAGCTTCTGAAATCGATAGTCGAGTTGCTGCGCCGGTTGGCGAAGGAAGAGAGTCCTGCGTCCGTACGGAGCCGAATTGAAGCGGCGACACAGGTGGTCACCATCCAGAGCGAATTTGCAGTGGCGCTGCAAAGAGGACTGTCTCAGTGGGAAGCGGGCGCTGGCGCGAACTTCCTGCGCACCGGCAGAGATCCTGTTGCCGCGGCGGCGCAGTATCTGCCCAACCGTCCGATCATTCGCGCGCATGAGTATCAGCAGATCCTTCGTATGATCATCGAGTTCTATGAGACGCCCGCGGTGGGCGATCGTGAGAAGTCGAGGAATTTCGAAGCAGCGTGCCGCGAATTCGTGAAACTGGATGCGCGCATGATGCCGCTCCATGCCGAGCATGAGCTCGTACGCTGCCTCCTGTATCTCGGATTTCCGGATCACGAGTCGGATCGAATCGCGCTGACGCACGCGCAGCGCATGCTGCGGCGGTTCGACAAGAATCCCGATGTCGATCGTGAATTTCGCTATGTGGCAGGTTGGGCGGCACGCCGCGCAAAGAAATATTGGGTCGCGAATCGGATCCTCGGCGTGGCAATGGCGCGCTATCCCGAGGATGGTCGGTTTCCCCATGGTCGATCGCTCAATACTTATTCATGGCTGATTGATCGGGACGCCGGACGAGCCTGTCCGTATACTATTAAACGGGCGATCAGCGACGGGGAACGCGCGGTGGAACTGTACGCGGCTGCCGCGGAACCTTCACTCAACCTTCTGCAGGGTTCCTGTTACAACAACCTCGCCTATTTCTATGCGGTCGGCAGCGATACGATCCCGCCCGACAGCGACAAAGCGCGAGAGCGGCTCGATACGCTCAAGGAGTTCATTCCGTCGCAACAATGGATCCCCAAATATCCCGAATATTTCGAGACCGAGGCGCGTGTCGAGTACGCGGAAGCAGCGGCGGCCAAAGCCGCTCACAACATGAGCAAGTACGCCGCGAAACTCGGATGGGCCCTAACGGCAATCGAAGCGGCGATGGTGCTCAAGCCTACGGATCCTGACTATCCGGCTCTGCGCGCCACGATTCAGGCGGCAATCAGTCAACTTGCATCGTCCGCTTGAACGATCGCGCCTTGCAGCAGCTTACTGTTCCTTACAAACTCGCCGAAAATCCAGGCGCCTTCCGCGCTTTCGTCGCCTGCTCGAACGCAAACGCGTACTTCAACAACGTCCCCTCGCTCCATGCCCCCGCGAAGAACGACAGCCCCACCGGCAATCCGTGTACGAATCCCGCGGGAACAGTGATGTGCGGATAGCCCGCAACCGCGGACGCGCTCGAATAGCCGCCGGTGTAGTGATCGCCATTGATCAGATCCGTCGTCCACGCGGGTCCGCCGGTCGGCGCGATCACGGCATCGAGTTTGTGTTTCTTCATCGTCGCGTCGATGCCTTCGGGGCCGGCGAGGCGTTTGCTCTTTGCGAGCGCTTTCTTGTAGTCGGCGCTCGACAGCGGGCCTTTCTTCTCGGCCTGTTCGAACTGCTCCTGGCCGAAGTAGGGCATCTCGCGATCTTTGTTGTCGAGATTGAACTGGATGAGATCTGCGAGCGTGCGCGGTTTCACGTTCGGCGCTAATCCGGCGAGGTATGCGTTGAGATCCGCCTTGAACTCGAAGAGCAGCACTTCGAATTCGGCGTCGCCGAATTTGCCGTCGGTGTCGAGGTTTGCGGGATCGACGATCGTGGCGCCGAGACTGCGGAGCATTTCGATCGAGTCGGTCATGAGGCGATCGACGGCGTCGTTGAATCCGAACGACTGTCGCGCCACGCCGATGCGCGCGCCGCGCAATCCATCTGCAACGAGAAACTGCGTGTAATCGCTCACCACGTGTTTGCGGCTCGCCGCCGTAATCGCATCGAGCGAGTCGATGCCGGTCATTGCGCCGAGGAGAATCGCGGCGTCGGTGACGGTGCGGGCCATCGGGCCGGCCGTGTCCTGCGAGTGCGAGATCGGGATGATGCCGGTGCGGCTCACGAGTCCGACCGTCGGCTTCAATCCGACGAGACCATTCGACGACGACGGACAAACGACCGAGCCATCGGTCTCCGTCCCGACACCGACCGCTGCGAAATTCGCTGCGATCGCGGCACCGGTCCCCGTGCTCGAGCCGCACGAATTGCGATTGAGCGCGTACGGATTGCGCGTGAGGCCGCCGCGACCGCTCCAGCCACTCGTCGAATGCGTGGAGCGGAAATTCGCCCATTCGCTGAGATTCGTTTTGCCGAGGATGACGGCCCCTGCTTCGCGGAGTCGCTTGACGATGTGCGCGTCGCGCAACGCGACCGAATCGGCGAGCGCGAGCGAGCCCGCGGTCGTGTGCATCCGATCGGCGGTGTCGATGTTGTCCTTGATGACGATCGGGATGCCGTGCATCGGCCCGCGCACATGGCCCGACTTGCGTTCGCGATCGAGCGTGTCCGCGATCGACAGCGCGTCGGGATTCAGCTCGATCATCGCGTTGATCGCAGGACCGCGTTTGTCCATTGCGTCGATGCGTGCGAGATATTGCTCGGCGAGGAAACGCGCGGTGAAGCGTCCGCCGCGCATACCGTCCTGCATCGCGGCGATCGTCATCTCTTCCAGATCGATGCCTTGCGCAAACAATTGCATCGGGCGTGCGAATGATGCGGCGGTGGCCATGCCGGCCAGCGTGAGGAAAGTGCGGCGGTCGAGCTCGTTCACGCGCGGTAGTGTAGCCGTCGGCGCGGAACATGAAAACGGCAGTCGGGTATGAGACGACTCGCGCTGCTGCTCCTTCTCTCGATCCCCGCATTCGGCCAGGAGTTGTTCCCGCGTTTCAGCATCACCGCCGGCGCTGCTTCGGCGGATTTCGAAACGAACGCACGCATCGATCCCGAGCTCGATCCCGAAATCAGCAACGGCACCGGAACCGTCGTCGCCTTCGAGCGCGACCTCGGCCTCGAGGACAGTCGCAATCTCCAGCGCTTCGGTGTGCAATGGCGCCCGTTCCGCCGTCACGAGCTCGCGGCGACGTACTTCTCCGCGCCACGCAGCGGGTTCCAACAGATCGATCGCGAGATCACGTTCGGTGACGAGACCTATCCCGTGCGCGCGCTCGTCACGACGGAGCTCGATCTCGATTACAGGAGCGCGACGTACACGTTCTGGGCGCGACGAACGGAACGCGATGGCATCGGCATCACCATCGGCGCTGCCGCGCTGTCGTTCAATGCGAGCATCAATGCAGAGGCCGAGGATCAGACGGTCACACTCAGCGAACGCGCGGAGACGGACGTGCCGGTCGCGCTCGCGGGATTGCAGGGACGCGTCGCGTTCACGCCGCGGATTCATGCGGAAGCAAGCGCGTCGACGCTGCCGCGCGTGACGATCGAGGGCTACACCGGCGACGCGCTGACCGCAAATGCGCGAATCGAGTATCGCCCGTTGCCGTGGCTCGGCATCGGTGCGGCGTACAGCTATTTTCGATTGAACGTCGACGTCGCGCAGACGGACATCAATGGATCGCTCGACATGACCATTCGCGGGCCGGAGGCGTTTTTGCGACTGGCGTTCTGAGAATTTGTTGCTGGTTGCTGGTTGCTGGTGCAAGGTCACGCAGCGCGAGAGCGGTGGATCTCGCGATGGGTGAGCCTCAACCAGACAACAGGTCGCTCGGCGAAATGTGGCACTTCGTTCCTTGAGTAGTGCCTCAGCCCGTGAGCTGCGGCGCTGGCGATGCGTTACCTTGAACCAGCAACCAGCAACCAGCAACAGATCGCTCCCGAAACCGTGGCACTCTATAAGTGAGTGATGCGTTACGAACGTTACGTCGCCATCGGCGACAGCACGAGCGAGGGTCTCGACGATCCGGATGGGCAGGGCGGCTATCGCGGCTGGGCGAATCGTCTCGCGGAGCGGCTCGTGCAACAGCAGGGGAGTCTGCTCTACGCGAACCTCGCCATTCGCGGTCGCACGACGCGGCAGATTCGTGAAGAACAACTCGCGCCGGCGCTGGCGATGCGGCCCGATCTTTCGACGTGCGTGGCCGGCACGAATGACGTGTTGCGACGTCACTTCGATCCGCGTACGTTCGGCGAGGATCTGTACGTGATGCAGAAATCGCTCGTCGATGTCGGTGCGACGGTGCTCACGTTCACGCTTCCCGATCTCACGCCTGTGATGCCGTTCGCGCGCGTCCTCGGCGCGCGCGTGATGATCATGAATGACGCGATTCGCGACGCGTGCGCGCGCAGCGGCGCGATTCTTTGCGACTTCGCAGCGCATTCCGTCGCATCGGATCCGCGACTCTGGTCGACCGATCGTCTGCACGCAAACTCCGTCGGCCACGCCCGCATCGCCGACGCCCTCGCACGTCACCTCGGACTGCCGGGCACCGATGACTCGTGGGCGCAGCCGCTGCCGGCGCCGCCGCCACGAACCGTACTCGGATTCGTGCGTGGCGAGCTGGTGTGGGGTCGCGACTATCTTCTGCCGTGGATCTGGCGGCACATGCGCGGGCGCTCGTCGGGGGATGGGATTCATCCGAAGCGGCCAGAACTGTCGCCAATGTAAGAGGCTGTTCGCTGTAGAGGCTGTTACTGGTTGCTGATTCAAGGTCACGCATCGCGAGAGCGGTGGATCTCGCGATGGGTGAGCTTCAACCAAACAACAGGTCGCTCGGCGAAATGTGGCACTTCGTTCCTTGAGTAGTGCCTCAGCGCGTGAGCCGTGGCGCTGGCGATGCGTCACCTTGAACCAGCAACCAGTAACCAGCAACGCCTTTCAAAGTGAGACAATGTGTTCATGGCACGCGGATGGGAAAGCAAGTCCGTCGAGTCGCAGCAGCACGAGCCGGCGCCGTCGCAGGTCAAACGGGCGCTGACCGCCGAGGAGATGGAGCGGGTGCGGAAGCGGGAAGGGCTGGAGCTGTCGAGAGGGCGCGTGACACGCGAGCTCGAGACAGCGCGGTCCGACGTGCATCGGACCGCGCTGCAGAACGCTCTGAAGTTTCTCGACGAAGAGATCGCGAAGCTGCGGTAGCCGGCACGGCCGGCTGCGCTGGTTGCTTCGCCGAGTGGGCTGTTACTTGCCGGCGGCGGGCGGCGGCGGCGCGACGATGGCGTCGGGCACCTGATTGCGGATCGGCTTGATCGAGCGCAGGTACGCGTATACCGCTTTCAGATCGTCGTCCGTCAGACCGGCGACGTTCTGCCACGGCATCGGCGGAAGGATCGGACGCGACACGCCCCAGTGGCGTCCCGTGCGAAGCGTCTTCATGAACACTTCTTCGTTCCAGATGCCGATGCCGGTGATGCGATCCGGCGTCAGGTTCGCGGCGTAGCTCACGCCCCACGGACCTGCGAACGCGGTGCTGGTGATCGCGCCCGACCAGCCCCACGGGCTGTTGCCGAGCTTCGGCGGCGTGGGCATCTTCAGCGCTTCCGGATGTCCGGAGAGGCGGCGGCTGAAATCGGGCTCGGGGCCCTTCGGTCCCATCTTGAGCGGCGTGTGGCAATCGTTGCAGCCGCCGATGCCGACGAGGTATTCGCCGCGGGCGACGCGGGCTTTCGCCGTGGCCTGGGAAGCTTCGGCATTGCGGGTGGCGGTACGGTTCGCCGCCGTCGCCGTGAGCGTCGCGGTCACGGCAAGGGCCACGAGGACGGTGAGAATGACGGTGATGCGCTGGCGTTTCTTCATGACCCGCAATGTACGGCGGGCCTGCGGCAGGGTTTGCTAAGACTTTCCTACGCGAACGCGAAAAGAATCCTATGCACTCGTTTCCGTCGCCGCGATTCGCGAAATCTCGTTGATCAGATGGAACGGATCGACCGGTTTTGACAGGTACGCGTTGAACTCGTTTTGTTGCCCGAGGCCCGCCGGAAAGGCCGAAAGCGCGAGGATCTTCATGTCCTTCCCGTAGTCGCGCGTGCGCAGCATGTGCGTCAGCGCGTAGCCATCGAGCTCCGGCATCGCGATGTCCGTGATCACCAGGCGAGGCTGACGATCGTCGATCGCAGCGAGCGCTGCATGCGCCGAATCGAACGCGCGGAGATTCGCCCCCGCGGCCGTGAGAATGGCGCCGACGACTTTGCGCGATTCGAGATCGTCATCGACGAGCACGATGTCCATGCCGCGCAGCTCCTTCCGCTCCGCGAGCACGATCGCCGGTGAGCTTTCCGCGAGCTCCTCCGCAGTCACGGCAACCGCGCGGATCGGAAGCGTCAGCGTGAACGTGGCGCCCTTGCCGCGTCCCTCGCTCTGCGCCGAGATCGAGCCGCCATGCGCCTCGGCGATGTAACGCACGATCGAGAGTCCGAGTCCGAGACCGCCGTGCGTGCGCGTGCTCGGCGATTCGGCCTGACGGAACGGCTCGAAAACGTGCGCGAGAAACTGCGGGTCGATTCCTTCGCCGGTGTCGGTCACGGAGATCTGCAACTGCGACGTCGTTCGCTGCGCCGCCAGCGTGACCGAGCCATGCTTCGGCGTGAACTTCAGCGCATTCGTGAGCAGATTCCAGATCACCTGCTGGATGCGCGTGCCGTCGACGATGATCGAGCCGAGGGCTGGTGCGAGCGCGGTTGTGATCGAGATGTTTTTTGCTTCCGCCGTCGGACCGACGGAATCGATCGCGTTCATGACCAGACGCGAGACCTCGATCCCTTCCGGCGTGAGCCGCAGCTTGCCCGACACGATCCGCGAGACGTCGAGGATGTCGTCGATGAGCCGCGCCTGCAGGGCCGCATTCGTCGCGATCGATGAGATGGCATCGCGGAACAGCACGTCTTCTCCGCTCGTGTTCGGCAGCATGGTCGGCAGGAGCCGCGACCATCCGAGGATGGCGGTCATTGGTGTGCGGAGCTCGTGGGAGAGCGTCATCAGGAACTCGTCCTTCGCGCGATTCGCCTCCTGCGCCACGCGATACGACGCCTCGGCACGCGAGCGCTCCTGTTCCGCGATCAGGCGTGCTTCGCGTTGCTCGAGCAGCGCGCGTTGCGTTTCCTCGTTGCGCTTGCGCTCCGTGATGTCGCGCGTGACTTTCGCGAATCCGCGCAGCTCGCCGTGCGAGTCGCGCACCGCGGTGATGATGACGTTTGCCCAGAAACGCGTGCCGTCCTTGCGGACGCGCCATCCTTCGTCTTCGACGCTGCCCTGCTCGCGCGCGATCACGAGCTCGCGCTCGGGCTTCTTGTCGTCGAGGTCTTCCTGCGTATAGAACGCGGAGAAGTGGCGGCCGATGATCTCGTCCGGCAGGTAGCCTTTGATGCGTTGCGCGCCGCTGTTCCACGTTGCGATGCGGCCGTCGGGATCGAGCATGAAGATCGCGTAGTCGCGGACTGAGGAGACCAGGAGCTGGAAGATCTCATTGCTCTGGCGCAGCTGCTCGTCCGCTTCCTTCTGACGAGTGATGTCGCGCGTGACCTTCGCGAATCCGCGCAGCAGGCCACGCGAGTCGTAGACGGCGGTGATGACGACATTTGCCCAGAAACGGGTTCCGTCCTTGCGGAGACGCCAGCCTTCGTCTTCGACGCTGCCCTTTTCGCGTGCGATGACCAGCTCACGCTCGGGCTTCCTGTCGTCGAGATCTTCCTGCGTATAGAACGTGGAGAAGTGGCGGCCGATGATCTCGTCCGGTTTGTATCCCTTCAGAGTCTGCGCGCCGGTGTTCCACGTTGCGACGTGGCCGGTGGGGTCGAGCATGAAGATCGCGTAGTCGCGGACCGAGGAGACGAGGAGTTGGAAGACCTCCGCGTTCTGGCGAGTGCGCTCGAGCGCGTCGCGTTGCACGGTCATGTCGCGCGCGACATTGGCGAAGCCGCGGACGCTGCCGTCGTCGTTGCGCAGGACCGTGATGATCGTGTTTGCCCAGAATCGCTTCCCATCCTTGCGGAGTCGCCATCCCTGATTCTCGATCCGCCCATCGCGGGCCGCGACTTCGAGCTCGCGGCCCGGCAGATCCTCGGCCAGGTCCTCGGGTGTGTAGAAAATCGAGACGTGATGTTCTATGACGTCGTCCTCTTCGTAACCGAACGTGCGCCTCGCACCGCTGTTCCAGGTGCGGATCTTTCCCTCGGGACTCAGCAGAAAGATCGCGTAGTCCAGCACTGCGTCGATCAGCAGTCCGAACTCTTCGCTGCGCGGTGCGGCGCTCACTCGCACTCCTTCAAAGCTTCGGCGACGGTTGCCGCGAACTCATCGATGTCGAACGGCTTGCGAATGACCGCGCTCACGGCGGTCGAGTCGATGCCGGCGATCGAGTTCGGACCGGCCGCGGTGCAGACGATGACGCGTTCGCTGCGTGTCTCGGATTCCAGAAAGGCGAGCACGTCGAAGCCGCTCGCGCCCGGCATCATCAGATCGAGAATGATGAGGTCGAATGTCCGTTCTTTCAGCAGCGCCATCGCATCCTTGCCGTTGGACGCCACGACTGGCTCGAGACCGCTTCGTCGGGTGAGCGTGGCCAGGAGGAGTTGCGTTCCGCCGTCGTCCTCGACGATCAGGATGGTCTTTCGCGTGGTCTCGGTCATCGTCTCCGCAATCGGCACTGTAGGGCTTTTTTCACAATCCGCGCCGAGTTGCAAACGCGTCGGGGGCGCTCGGGCTTCAGCGTACACTTCCCGTGACCCATGAATACCTTCCTGATCGCCGGAGCTGTCATTCTCGTTCTGGGCGTGGTTGCGCTCGTTTTCGGCAAGCGGCACGCACGGCGGTTTCAGCGGGCGCGGCGGATTCACGTCGACAAGTTCAAGCTCAAGCGGCGCCATGCGGAGATCGAGCTGGAGGTGTTCGGCAGCCGCGAGATCGTGCTGGCCGTACAGAACTACGCGCGCGATCATCACGTCTCGATCGAGCAGGCGCGCAAGCAGGCGCGGACGTATCTGCAGGAGATCGTCCCGAAGTTCAACATCCTCGCGTACTACCGGATCGGTGCGCCGGTGGCTCGCGCGATCATGCATTTTCTGTATCGCGTGGTCGTCGAGCGGAAGCCGATCCGCGAGTTCAACGATCGCGCGGTGAAGGGTGCAGCGGTGGTGTACGTGATCAATCACCGCTCGAATGCGGACTACGTGCTCGTCGCGCACATGCTGTTCAAGTTCATCTCGCTCTCGTATGCGATCGGCGAGTGGGCGCGCGTCTGGCCGCTCAATCACGTCTTCAAATGGTTCGGCGGCTATTTCGTGCGGCGCCGGTATCGCGAGCCGCTGTATCACGCGATTCTCTCGAAGTTCGTGCAGACGATCACGCGCCACGGCGTGACGCAGGGCATCTTCATCGAAGGCGGCCTCACGCGCGACGGTGCGTTCCAGAAGCCGAAGCTCGGCATGCTCGACTACATCGTCTCGGCGAAACGCGATCCCGAATTCAACGCGCCGCTGTTCATCATTCCCACGGCCGTGAACTACGACCGCGTGCTCGAAGATCGCAATCTGACCGAGGAGCTGCTGGGGCGGGAGGAGCGGGCGACGAAAGGGGAGAAGCTCAAGACCACGTTCGACTATCTCTTCAAGAGCTTCTTCCGCGGTCTCTTCCATCGGTTCAAGAGGTATGGATACGCGATTGTGTCGTTCGGACATCCGATCTCGATCGACGACTTCGCGCGCGAGCATCCCGGAATCCTCGCCGCGTCCTACGACGATCGCAAAGCGGACATGCAACTGCTTGCGGAACGGGTGATGACCGAGATCTCGGATGCGCTGCCGGTCACGCCCGTGACGATGGTCGCGGCGATCCTGACGAAGCATCCGGTGCTGACGGACGACGGCATGCTGCGCGAGATCGAGAACGTGCGTGAGGAGTGGGGCGAGCGCGCCTGGCTGCTGCGCGAGAAAACGCCGAAGGAGCTCTGGAAAGCGGCGAAGCAGGTGCTCGAGCTCCGGCATCTGCTCGTGCCGGTCGATCAATGGCGCGACGAGCTGTTCGAGGACCGCGGCGGTATGCCGGAGATCGAGGACGCATGGCAGTGGAATCCGCGGCAACTGTTGTTGCGCGATTACTACGCGAATGCGCTGATGACGTTCGAGGATGTGAAGCGGCGCGGATGGCCGGAGCGGAAGCGGCGCGATGCGCCTGATGCCGCTGTCGCGGTTACGAATTGAAAATTGAAAATTGAAAGATCGGAAAACGCAGGCGGATGTTCGCGGTCCGATTTTTCAATTTTCAATTTTCAATTTTTCAATTCCGTCAACGGCGTAGTGGTGTCGATGAAGATCGCCGCGTCATAGTGCTCCGGCAGCGATTCCGTGAGCCCCGGCGCGCCGGTTCCGGCGGCGCTGTTGTACGGCGCCTCGTTCGAGAGCCATGTCGGCAGCACACCGCGCAGCGGGATCAGCAGACGCGGCATGCCGCGCTGGCGGATGTACGACTCGATCGACGTCGGTTGCAGCGGTGGAAACGTACTGATCTTGTGTGAGGTCGCGCCCGGGTCCCACTGGCGGAACGATCCCGCCGCGGTGAGTGTGGCGATGACGAAGAGATCGTTCCCGAGGGTTGCCGCGAGCGTCTTTCCCATTGGACGATCCCTCGCCCATTCGTTCGCGGCCTTCGAGACGTGCGCGTTGTGCGCCCAGAGGATCATCTTGCGCGAAGCGCCGCGATGCTCGCGCAGCCAGAGCGTGTTCGCTGCCATCGAGTCATCGCGCCTCACGCTGTTGGCACTGCCGCTCTGCACGACGACGCGCGCGTTGTGCAGAGCATCGTGAAACGCGGTGGCGGAGGAAAGCGCTGCAAGTTCCGTCTCGCGCGATGCAAGCGCGTCGCGCACGCGAGTGGCCGCATCGACGCATGCGCCGCTGATCGTATACGTCCCTTCTGAAATGCACGAATACTCTCCCTCGGCAACCGCGGCCGCGGTCGGATCAATCGCGCGCAGATACTTGAGGACTTCCTGCGATGCGTCGACGGGCGCGAAGACATCGAAGCCGGCGATGTGGACCGGAGGACGCTCGCCGCGATGCGCGTTGTACTCGCGCATCCGCTCGACCACTTCAACGAGCTCCTCGGCATCCCAGAAGAAATAGTTCAGGTCGCGCAGCTCCCCGATCAACTCATGCGCGTCGCCGGCGCCGCCCTGTACGTAGGCGTTGACGCGATTCATCACCGGGAACGGCGCCTCGAACGCGACGACGTCGAAGCCCATCTCGCGCACCATGAAATCGATGACGCGCAGTTTCATCGTGTAGAACTCGCGCGTGCCGTGCGTGCCGTCGCCGATGGCGACGATGCCCGCCGAGCCGATCATCGGACGCAGCGGCTCGAGATCGAACGAGAAGGGGACGAGCTCCGACGATTCGAGCACGTGCGCGTTCCTGGTCAGCCATCCCGCGGGCGTGAGATCGCTCGTCGGTTTTCCGACGGCGCGGCGGCGCGGACCCGCATCAGCCGCGAGCGCGAGCAGCGCGGCTGCGATGAGAATGAGGGAGCGTGCGCGCATGGTCAGATGATACGGGCCTGCCGCGGTGAGCGTCGTGACAGGCGTCGCAGTTGTGCGAACGCCGGTCCCGGTCGTTCGCATGCAACGCCATCGAGTTTCACGATCGGCGCGAGCAGCGTGAGACTGCTCGTCAGGAACGAGCCGCCACGCAGTTCGTCGATCGTCGGTGCGCGCTCGATGACATCGAGTCCCACGCGTGCGGCGTTTGCGAGAACCCACGCGCGGACGATGCCCGGAAGGATCGATGTGCGTGCGGTGATCAGCGTCGAGTCGTTGATGGCGAAGACGTTCGTCGTCGTCCCTTCGAGCACGCGGCCGCGTCGATCGACGAAGAGTCCTTCATCGGCGCCCGCATCAATAGCCATGCGCAGGCCGATGATCGACGGTGCGTACGACGTCATCTTGTGCTGGGGGAGTGCGCGCGAGAGCTCGCGATCGAGCGTGATGACGCGCGCACCTTTGCGGCGTCGCAATGTCGTCGGGGGAATCGGGCCGATGGTCGCGACGAGTCGCCAGCGCACGGAGTCTTCAACATAGATGCAACGAAGCGCACCCTCATCGACGTTCTCCGCGACTTTGTCAATCGCAGTGTGAAACTCGCGCTCACTCGGTGCAGGAAATCGCAGTGCACGTGCGGAATCGAATAGACGCTGGAAGTGCTCCTCGCGTTGCACGACCTGTCCGCGACGCACGAGCATCGTCTCGAACAATCCCATCCCGTGCGCAACGGCGGGACTGTCGGCCGCGAATCGCGTCATCGCTCCACTCCCGCGAACTGCAGAAACGCCGTGGATTTTGCGCGCGTCTCGTCGTCTTCCGCCGCCGCATCGGAGTCCCACACGATCCCGCCGCCCGCGTGATAGCGAACCGACTCCTCCGTCGCGACCGCGGTGCGAATGGCAACGCTCAACTCCGCATGACCGCGAAAATCGAGATAGCCGATCGCGCCGCAATACACGCCGCGTGGCACCGGCTCCAGATCGCGAATCATCTTCACCGCCGCACGTTTCGGCGCGCCGGTGATCGAGGCGGCAGGCGAAAGCGCGCCGAGAACATCGCTGATTGAACGTCCTTCGAGTCCCGTTG
>DASYLL010000426.1:0-3176 GCA_036009605.1 Thermoanaerobaculia bacterium
TTCCGGGACCACGCTCGGGAACGGGCTCTTACCGCGCACCACTGCTTCGACGGCCTCGTCTGCGGGCACCGCTCAACACAGCATACGGTTCATCACCTCTTCAACGGCAGTCCCCTGCCGGTCTCACGCTCGGGATGACAGGCGGTATTGGAACGCTACCTCGCGAACAGCGCGTTCGCGTTTTCCCACAACACCTTGCGCTCGACCGCTTCACCGAGCCCCAGCGCACGAAAATCCTCCACGTTGCGCTTCATCGACGACACGCCGGGCGAAGGCCAGTCGGTCCCCCACAGCACTTTGTCCGCCATCGCCGCGAGTCGCGGAACGTAGCTCAACAGATGCGTCGGCGGAATGCCGGAGATTTCGAGATGCACGTTCGCATGACGCCGCGCGAGGAACAACGCCGTCTCGCCATGCAGCGGACGACCCGCGTGCGCGAGCAGGATCTGCAGCTTCGGGAAGTCGATCGCGACGTCGTCGATCGGCATCGGATCGGCGAACACATTTCGTGCTTTCGGAAAGATCGATGTGCCCGTGTGAAACATCACCGGCACGCCTCGCTCTTCGCACTCTTTGTAAATTTCCGCGAGCTGCCACAGCTCTCCGCGATACGCATTCGGCGAGAACAGCTGATGCGGCGGATGGATCTTGATGAGCCCGATGCCGAGATCGAGCACACGGCGAATCTCAGCGCGAACATCGATCTCGTGCAGCGGATTCACGGAGCCCACCGGCACGAGCCGATCGCGATGCTCGCGCGTGAATTTCGCGATCCAGTCATTCACGTCGCGCGTGAATCCCATCACATCCGGCGACACATAGTTGATGCAGCAAGCCCGCTCGATCCCCTCGGCATCGAGATGCCGCAGAAAGTTCTCAGGCGACGAAAGCACGTCCTTCGCGTTCGCATGCGAAGGGTCGTCGATCATCGCCAGGACTTCCGGCTTGACCATCTGCCAAGGCTGAACGTGGATGTGCGCGTCAAAAACTTTCATGCAAGCATCACCAGCCGCATGCAGATCGCGCTCTCTGGACTTGCATCCTGAAACTCGCGCGAGGAGAGCAGTTGCGGATGCACTTCATCGCGATCGATCGGCTTGAACCCGCGCTTCTTGAAATACGCCTCGGCATCCGTCGTCAGCAGATAGAACTCGCGCAGTCCGCGCGAGGCGAGTCGATCGAGCAGCTGTCGCACGATGCGTCGCCCCAGCCCCTGACCGCGATACGCAGGCGTTACCGCAACAGAACGGATCAACGCCACAAACTGATACGCCTCGGCACCACCACAGCCAACGACATAAGGCCCGTCCCGCGCGACGATGAACGTTCTCACGTGCTCATCGACACCCGCGGTTGGCAGGCCGCTGGCGACGAGCAGATCCTTGATTGATTCGAGATCCGACGAGGCGGCTGGGGCGATGATGATCTCGGACATGGACGGCCGCGATCATAAAGGAAAAGGCCGCGCGAGCGCGCGGCCTCTTCCTGCTTCATTGCGATGCCGGATTGTTACTCGCGGTGTGGGGACGGGCTGCCCATCGAACCGGAGTCTTTGCGTTCGAGGTCGTCGCGCGAGATGTCGTTCCTGTCTTCCTCACCCTTCGGTGATGAATCGAAATCGTTGTTCGGGCGACGGGTGTACTCGTTACCGACTTCCTTGTCCTTATTGCGATCGATGTTCGGGATGGAGCGCTCTTTGTCTTTGTTTTCCATGAAGCCTCCTGCTGGTGATTCGTAGCAATGAGGATGCCGAAACTAGCGCAATTCGAACGTCACCGAGACCGTGTACGACTGTTCCTGAGTTCCCGATTCGACGGGCACATCCGCGACGCGCGCTTCCATCGCCATGGCGCGCTGCACGGGGTAAGGCTGAGGCGGCATCTGCTGTGCGCCTTCATGAATCGTGAGGACGCGTCCGAGCGTGCGGCCTGCTGCCTGCGCGAGCAACGTCGCCTTCGCTTTGGCGTCATCGAACGCGGCCTTCAGACCCGAGTCACGGCCGCGCGCCGGATCGGAGTTCTCGAAGTTGATGCCGGTCGCGTTGTTCACGCCGGAGCTGATGGCGATGCCGAGGAGACGGCCGGCGTCGGCGATTTTGGTGCTGCGGACGGTGACGCTGTTCGTGACCTGGTAGCCCAGGATCTTGGGCAGCTGGCGGCCCTCCTGATAGTCCTGCTGCGGCCAGATGTTGAAGTTCGACGTCTGGATGTCCGCGTCCTTCACGCCCGCGGCTTTGAGCGCGGCGATGACAGTGGCGACGCGTTTGTTGTTCTGCGTGACGGCATCGTCGACCGTAGGCGCGACGGTCTGGACGCCGACGGTGAACGTGAAGCGGTCGGGAGTGACGCTCGAGCGCCCGGTGCCGCTCACGCTGACGCTCTCCGGCGGAGGAGCGTGCATCGAGGGTATTTGTGCGAAAGCGGCCGTGGCGCTCGCGAGAATGATGAGAGTCGAAAGAAATCTTTTCATGAAACCTCCTGGTTTGTTGCGGCTGACGCTGATTTGCATAGAATCCGCCACCACCTTTGAGAGCTAATGGCCGATCCCCACGATAAAGTTCCCGGACAAGTTGAGGGCAGGTACTACGTCGACACCCAGTGCATCGACTGTGACCTCTGCCGCGAGACCGCGCCCGCCAATTTCACCCGCAATGATGAGGAGTGTTTCTCCTACGTCTTCAAGCAGCCCGAGACGCCGGAGGAGGAAATGCTCTGCAAGGACGCAATGGATAACTGCCCGGTCGAGGCCATCGGCCCCGACGGCAACAGCTGATCGGCACGGCCGCTCAGTGCAGTTTCTTGTCCACTGAAACCTGCTCGTGCCAGTCATCGGCGAGCAGGACTTCGATCAGTTCCTGCAGCTCTTCCATGTGGAAGGGCTTGGTGAGCGCGGCGGTCATGGCGTTGCCTTTGGTGATCGTCAGGATGTCGCCCTTGCCTGATGCGACCACGACCGGCGTGCGCTTGCCCTGATCCTGATACCAGGTGATCCATTCCTCCCCGCTCATGCCGGGCAGGTTGAGATCGAGCAGGATGAGCCTCGTGTCGGGGTGCGCGGTGAGCAGGTTCATCCCCTCGACGGCTCCTGTCGCGGAGAGAACTTCATAGCCGCGCTTCTGCAGGTAAGACTTGTAGAGCGCGAGCACTTCCGGGTCGTCCTCGATCGCGAGGATTTTG
>DASYLL010000427.1:0-9883 GCA_036009605.1 Thermoanaerobaculia bacterium
TGACTGTGCGACGCCTTGGGGTTGATGATCCTGCCGACCGCGGAGACTTCGATCGCGCGCGTCACGCGGACGGTGCCGAGGTCCGGGTCGACCTTGACCTCGACGAACTGCGCGCCATGAGCGAGCAACGCGTACTTTTCGCGCTCCGGCGAGGGGCGTGACGTGAAAGTCTCAGTGATCTCCGTGAGACCGTTGCGACTCATAACATCGGCAATGCTCACGAAGCGCGACGCTTCATTCCGGAGTTGCAGGCGGCCGTCGAGCATCACCACGTCCGCCGCGGCGGCGGACTGCAGCGGGGAGTCGGCGGCCTGATTCGCGAGCGAGAGCAGCTTCGCGCTGATGGCCAGTGCGGCGCCATAGATCGCCGAGCCGACGCTCGACGTCGTTTGTGAGCCGCCCTGCGCCGGCGCGCGCGGAAACTTCGTGTCGCCGAGCTCGAACTGCACGCGCTCTGCGCGCAAGCCGAGGTACTCGGCGGCGATCATCGTCATCACCGTGTACGTGCCGGGGCCGATGTCGCTGGTCGCGCTGGCGACGTGCGCGGTGCCGTCCGCGCGCAGCGTGATGCGCGCAGTCGCCTCTCGCTGAAATGCGCCCCACACTCCCGTCGCGGTTCCCCAGCCGACGAGTAGGCGTCCGTCGCGCATCGAGCGCGGCTCGAATTTGCGATTCTTCCATCCGAACTTCTCGGCGCCCAGGCGGTAGCACTCGCGCAGCGCCTTGCTCGACCACGGCTTCCCGCTCTCCGGGTCGGTCTCGGCGTAGTTGATGAGGCGCAGTTCGAGTGGATCGATCTTCAGCGAGTACGCCAGCTCGTCCATCGCGCATTCGAGCGCAAACATGCCGCTCACGGCACCCGGTGCGCGCATCCAGGTTGGCGTATGCAGGTCGGTATCCGCGACCTTCACCGGTGCGTAAAGATTCGGGCAAGCGTAAACCTGACGCGTGAAGCTGGTGATGCTGTCATTGAACATCTCGAACGACGAGGTGTTGTGCACCGCCTCGTGGATCATCGACGCCAGCTTTCCGGCGCGATCCGCGCCGAGGGCGATCTTCTGAATCGTGTAGGGCCGATACCCGTGACCCGTGAACATCTGCGTGCGCGTGTAGACGATCTTCACCGGGCGCTTCAGTTCGCGCGCAGCCATCGCGGTCAGAGCGGGGTAGTAGTTCGGCCGCAGCGATGATCCGAACGCGCCGCCGACGAAGGGCGAGACGACGTTGACCTTTTCCGGCGGGATGCCGAAGCTCGAAGCGAGATGCTCGCGGACGCCGTAGACGTTCTGGGTTTTGTCGAAGATCGTCAGCTGGTCGCCCTGCCAGACGGCAACGGCGGCGTGCGGTTCCATCGGGTTGTGATGCTCGATGGGGATGCGGTACTCGGCCTCGATCTTCACCTGCGCATTCCGCATCGCCTCCTCGGGATCGCCACGCCTTACGTCAGGCGCGCGCGGTGGGATGCGCGCGGTCGAGCGGACCGTCTCCGTGTCCGTCGCGTGCTTTTCGCGTTTGTAGGTAGCCTTGACGAGGCGTGCCGCGAATCGCGCCTGTTCGTATGTCTCGGCGACGACCAGCGCCACCGGTTGCATGTTGAAAAAGATGCGGTCCGACTGCAGCGCGCGAAACGACTTGTCTTCGGGTGGGGTGCCGCGGGGAGGCGGCTCTGCAACCGGAGGCCTCGGTGCGAGCTTCGGCGTATTGAGGTGCGTGAACACGCGGATGACGCCGGCGGATCGTTCCGCTTCGAGGGTGTCGATCGACTGGATCGAGCCTTTGGCGATGCTGCCCTGCACGAGGAAGCCGTAGGCCAGGTTCGGCGCGCGGAACTCCGCGGCGTATTTGGCTTTGCCGGTCACTTTGGCTACGCCATCGACGCGGCTCATTTCCTTTCCGATGTATCTCGGCATCGCGTCCTCCCGTTAAGACAGCCGGCTCGCGCGCAGCAGCGCGCGGACGATGGCTCGCTTTCCCAACTCGACTTTATACGCGTTGTGCGCGAGCGGCTTCGCGTCTCGCATGGTGGCTTCCGCGGCGCGCTGGAAGTTCTCCTGCGATGTCGCTTTTCCCGCGAGCGCGGCTTCCGCTTCCCGGCTGCGCCACGGTTTGTGGGCGACGCCGCCGAGGACGATGCGCGCATTGCGGATCGTGTTGCCGTCGAACTCCAGCGCCGCCGCCACCGCGACCAGCGCGAATGCATACGACGCGCGGTCGCGCACTTTCAGGTAGTAGGCGTTCTTCGCGAAATTCGACTTCGGCAGCTCGATGGCGACGATCAGCTCGCCGTGCTCGAGGTTCGTATCCTTCTGTGGCGTCGCGCCGGGCAGACGGTGGAACTCGTCGACGGGGATCGTACGTTCACGACCGTTCGCGGCGCGGACGCGCACGACCGCTTCGTAGGCGTACAACGCGTTGGCCATGTCACCGGGATACGTGGCGACACAGGCCTCGCTCCAGCCGAAGATCGCGTGAATGCGGTTGAGACCTTCGCGCGCACCGCATCCTGTGCCCGGCTCGCGTTTGTTGCACGGCATCGCCGTGTCGTAGAAGTACTGGCAGCGCGTCCGTTGCAGGAGATTGCCGCCGTTCGTGGCCATGTTGCGCAGTTGCGCGGAGGCACCGGCAACGATGGCCTGCGACAGGAGCGGGTAGTTGCTGCGGATGAGCGGGTGGTTGGCGGTGGTGGTGTTCGTCGCCAGCGCACCAATCGAGACGCCACCGCGCAACGGCTTGATCTCGGCGAGTTGCAGCCGGGTGACGTCGACGAGCTGATTCGGCCGCTCGACGTCTTCTTTCATCAGGTCGAGGAGGTTCGTCCCGCCGGCAAGAAACTTCGCCTGCGGGTTCGCGCCGACGGCGCGGGCCGCGGCGTTCGCATCGATGGCGCGCAGGTACTCAAACGGTCTCATAGCCATCCTCGCTGGCGTTCTGGCGGGCCCGAGCGAGCCGCTCTTCGTCGACGAAGCGCCACGTGTGCTGCGTCTGTCGTCCCGAGTGCACTTCCTGAATGGCCGCGACGATGCCGGGGTAGGCGCCGCAGCGGCAGATGTTGCCGCTCATGCGCTCGCGGATCTGGTCGTCGGTCAGCTGCGTCGTGGTGACGGTCACGTCTTCTGTCACGTGACTGATGTCGCCACGCCGCGCTTCGTCGAGGAGCGCAACGGCCGAGCAGATCTGGCCGGGAGTGCAGTAGCCGCACTGAAAGCCGTCGTATTTGATGAAGGCTGCCTGCATGGGATGGAGCTGATCGCCTTTCGCCAGCCCTTCCACGGTGGTGACCTCTTTGCCATCGACGCTCGCGGCGAGGGTGAGGCACGACAGCACGCGGCGACCGTCGACGATCACCGTGCACGCGCCGCACTGTCCCTGATCGCAGCCCTTCTTCGAGCCGGTCATCTCGAGCCGTTCGCGCAGTGCATCGAGCAGCACGACGCGCGAGTCGAGCTGCAGAGTCTTCGTGGCGCCGTTCACCTTGAAGGCGACTTTGATGACGTTCTCGGCCGCGGTCGTTGCGGTGACGGCATCTGCTGCAGGGGCGAGCGCCGCCAGCGCTTCCTGCTGCGCCAGCAGGTCGAGCGCGAACAATCCGAGGCCACCGGCGATGGTCGTGCCGAGGAACATGCGGCGCGTGTGGCCGCCTACGTCCGTGAGCTCGGGCATTTCCTCGAGGAGCGCCTCTTCGTCCTCGCTGAGGTCCTTGTCATCGATCTCTTCGCGCATGGAACCCTCCGGTCGCGATCCATGTGTTCACGGCCTGGGCGCCGGCCGTGCCGGCTCGAAGACGTCCCTGGCCACCGTCACGGCGGTCAATGCATTGGGCCAGCCAGCGTAAAACGCGAGGTGCGTCATCACCTCGGCCAGCTCCTGTTCCGTCATCCCGTTCTCGCGCGCTCGCACGAGGTGTGAGCGCAACTGATCGGGACGGTTCATCGCGACGAGTGCGCTGACGGTCACCATGCTGCGATCGCGCGGCGAGAGCTGGGGACGCGCCCAGACGTCACCGAACAGCACTTCATCCGTGAGCTCGCCGAGCTTGGGAGCGAAATTGCCGACGATGCGTTGCGCGGCGGTCGGCTGGGCAGGGAGCGCGGATGCCGCGGGCGCGGACTGTCCTCGTACTGCCATGTTGTATTGCTCCTGGCTGACCTTCTCCATCCAGACGGTGGAGTTGCCGGTGGCAGGCTGTTCGACGATGGCGATGTGCGCCATCGTCGTGGTCGGCGCCGCACCGTGCCAGTGTTTCGTGTTCGGCGGAATGCGAACGACGTCGCCGACGCGGATCTCGTCGATCGCCTGTCCCCACTGCTGCACGCGTCCGGTGCCCGTCGTGACGATGAGGACCTGGCCGAGTGGATGCATGTGCCACGCGGAGTGAGCGCCCGCGTCGAACGTGACGAGGCTGCCCGTCGCGCGCGTTGCATCGGTCGTCTGGAACAGCGGATCGACGCGCACGGAACCGGTGAAGTTTTCGACAGGTCCCTGCCGCGACGGCTGCGTTCCGCTCCGCGCAATGGTGATGGTCTGGGCGGACAGAGGCATCAGGAATGAGAGCGTCAGGAGCGTCAGGAAGAGCTGTCTCATCGGTCCAGTCCCTTTTCTGCGAGGTATTGCGAAAGGTGATCGGCGATTTGGACGTTGTTCCGATCGGACATCGGAAAGTGCGTGTTGCCGCGAATCCCGAGCGCCGGCAAATGCACGACGGTGACGTCGCCGCCGTGGCGATTGACGGCATCGCGCCACGACTTCGCAACGTGCAGAAACACGCGCCATTGCTCGGGTCCCGGAGTGTCGGTCGGACTCTCCGGAATGTTGTCGCCGTAGTAGATGACGATCGGAATCTTCGTCAGCGGCATGAGCTCCGCCATCGGCACCTCGGGCGGTTTGAAGCTGCGGCCGCCGAATGGCACCGAGGGCGATTCGCCCTCGGGGAAGATGAAGTCGCCGCCCGGCTCATAGGAAACGATCGCGCGCACGTTCGCGCTCTTCGCCGCCGTTCGCCATCCCAGCGTGCCGCTTTGCGAATGAGTGACGAGAATGCCCGGCCCGATGCGCGTGAACAGCGAAGAGACCGCGGCGAAGTTCACCTGCACGTCGTACGGGCCGGTATTCGGCACCATCGACCGGAAGAACTGATTCAGCGCTTCCGGATCGCGCGAGAACTGCACGCCGGGGAAGAAGTCCGGCCAGACTCCGAGTCGGAAGATTCCGAACCAGAGCTGCTCGTCGGGCGTGGCCGGGATATTCATCGATTGCGTGCTTCGCGCGGCGCGTCCCCGCCGAGGCTGATCGAGGACGTAGACAGGAAAACGACGCCGGAGGAAGATCGTCTGGAATCCCTCGCGTCCGTCGGGCGTGGTTTCCCACGTCTTCGCGGATTGCCCATGGCCGTGCCAGAAAACGAGAGGAAGCTTTCTCGCGTTGACCGGCACCTGATAGGAAACATAGGCGTGATCCCCATGGAGCGTCTGTCCCGCGGAATCAGGTCCGGCCGGGTTGTACGCGCCCTGGCGGATCGGATCGAACGTTCCGGGAGCCGTCATGACGGTACCGCCGACGGCAAAGCTGCCCTGCTCCTGAATCACCAGCGGTTTCGATGGACCGGTCCCGGCTCCCGTGACACATGCCGAACTGACGATTGCAACGAGTGCGAGCGCAATCCGGTTTCTCATCGATCCACCATCCTTTGTGAGTTTTCCGAGTAACGCGCACCCTGGACCTCGATCCTCGACGACGCGTCGTCGATCTCGCGGAGGTCGTCCGCCGTGAGCGTGACGTTCGCCGCGCCGAGGTTCTCTTCGAGCCGGTGCAGCTTCGTCGTGCCGGGAATCGGAACGATCCACGGCTTCTGCGCGAGGCACCAGGCGAGCGCAATCTGCGCCGGGGTTGCGCTCTTCTCCGCGGCGATCCGCTTCACCAGATCGACGATCGCGTGATTGGCCTTGCGATTCTCCGGGTTGAAGCGGGGGACGGTGTTGCGGAAGTCGGACGGATCGAACGTCGTGGTCTCGTCGATCTTGCCGGTCAGGAACCCTTTGCCGAGGGGGCTGAACGGGACGAAGCCGATGCCGAGCTCCTCCAGTACCGGGAGGATCTGCTCCTCCGGTTCGCGCCACCAGATCGAGTACTCGCTCTGCAGCGCGGTCACAGCCTGCACCGCATGTGCTCGCCGGATGTTCTTTACGCCGGCTTCCGATAGTCCGAAGTGCTTCACCTTGCCTTCAGCGATCAGCTCCTTCACTGCGCCTGCAACGTCTTCGATCGGCACGTTCGGATCGACGCGGTGCTGATAAAGGAGGTCGATCGTCGAAACGCGGAGTCGCCTCAGCGATCCTTCGACCGTGCGGCGAATCGATTCCGGCCGGCTGTTGAGACCGGGCAGCTGCTTGCCGCTCTCATCGAAGTCGAAACCGAACTTCGTGGCAATGACGACGCGATCGCGCATCGGCTCGAGCGCTTTCCCGACCAGTTCTTCATTCGTGTAAGGGCCATAGACCTGCGCGGTGTCGAAGAGCGTGACGCCGCGTTCGACGGCGGTGCGGATCAGTGTGATCATCTCTCGCTCGTCCGCCGCGGGACCGAGGCCGAAGCTCATTCCCATGCATCCAAGACCTGGGGCCGAGACTTCGAGCGTTCCGAGTTTTCGTGTCTGCATTGTTTCCCTTCCTTTGTGAGCACGAACGATGCGCGTTTCGTGTCGCCAATGTAGGGTCGGGGAAGGCGAGGTCCTTGCCTGAATAGCCAGTTCTTGTCCGATTCTGCTCACGTAGCAGACTCGGCCGAACGGCAGGCCTCTAAAACGTCGGCGGCGCGGCCTTCAGGTCGGAATCCAGGAAATCAGTGATCATCGGGATCAGCCAATCCGTGCGTTGCACAATCCCGATATGCGTAGTACCCGGCAGAATGGCAAGGCGGGATTCAGGCAGCCCGTGGATATCCCCCATTTTCCCGCCGCCTCTGGCGCGAAACAGTTCCAGTGCGTGCTCGTATCGCACGCCGTCGGCATCGCCAATGGCCATGAAGATCGGAGCTTTTATGCTCTTTACGTCTTTGGACCAATCATAGGGCTTCAGATCGATGCTGATGACCTTTTTGACGAATTCCGGGAAATGGGCCGGATCGTTCCCAAAGCTGACGTATTGTTTTTGGATGGGTGTGCCTTGAAACATATCCGCGGTGAACGTACCAAAACTGGCCTCGACTTCGGGCCACCACCCGTCGTGCGCATAGGTGCCTGACAATACAATGAGCCGGCGTACCCGCTCGGGATGGCGCACGGCTACCTGGAACGCCACTCCGCCGCCCATGCTGTATCCCAGAATGTCAGCACTCTCGATCTCGAGGTACTCGAGCAGCCCGGATACATCGTCTGCCATGCCCTCGTAACTCAGCTCCCGGGCGATATCCCTTGTGCGGCCGTGGCCCTGCATTTCCGTTACGATGACCATCCGGTCTTTGGCCAGCAGAGGGATGATCTGCGACCAATTCAAGGGGATATTCATATAAGAGCCGTGCAGCAGTACGATGGGTTTACCGCTGCCATACACTTCGTAGTACATTTTCAGCCCGTTTACGTCTGCATAGCCGCTTTTAACCGGCTTGATGCTCTGGCTGGCGGGCGTTACTTTCTGTTCGGTAGACACGTTTGGTCCACTCTTCGGATGCGGTTGGCAGGATGTCGCCGCCGTCGCCACAACGATGGCGATCCAGAGGCTGGTCGCAATACGCTTGTTCATATCGTTCCTGATTCTCACGGGCGGTGAGTACGCCACAGCCGCGCGCAGCACAGGTGCTCTCGCCATGAGATTCTATGTTGACCGTTACGAGATCTTCGATCAATTTTGACGGACGGGGCTGAACTGTCGTTTGTTACGGCTGGCGATCGGCGATGGTTTCGAGCTCAGCCATGACGTTCGAGCTCAGTCCAGATGTATCGTCCGGATCGTCAGGCGCGGGCGCGGCGGGAGATGCGACAATCGACTTCCATGTTCGATGTTCTCCAGATCCACGACTTCTTCGACACCGCAACCCGCGAGCAGGTCCTTGCGCAGATGCGCAGCGCGGCGGTGGCACCAGCGACGGTTTACGGGAGCGGCGCAACCGCAGTCCAGCCGCGCGTGCGGAGTGTGCGGCGTGTGGACGTCGCGGTGGAATTACGCGATTTTGTCATGCAGCGGTTGCAACAGAGCAAGGCCGCGATCGAGAAGCATTTCGACGTCACACTCGGCGCGTGCGAAGCTCCTCAGTTCCTGCGCTATGAAAGCGGCGATTTCTTTGTCGCGCATCAGGACGGGAACACACCAATGGTGCTGGACGATTCACGGCATCGCAGGATCTCGGTCGTCATCTTTCTCGATCGGGAGTACGGCGGTGGCGAGCTGACGCTTCACGGACCGTATCCGAATTACGACGCCAGGCACGCAATCGAAGGCCTGCCGGGAATGCTCGTCGCGTTTCGTTCGGAGACGACGCATGAAGTCACGCCGGTGACAGACGGGGAGCGATGGACGATCGTCTCCTGGTACAGACACTAAATCTCCGGCCGCTTCGTCTCGACAGTTCTCGGCCGTATCGGCAATTGCTGTAAGAACGGCAGAATTTCCGCCGCGGGCAACGGGCGACTGAAGAGATACCCCTGCATCTGATCACAGCCGTAGTGGCGCAGAAACGTGTACTGCTCCTCGGTCTCCACTCCTTCCGCGACAACATTTAATTGCAGCGTGTGCGCGAGGTTGATGACATACGACACGATTGCGGCGGCGGTCTCGTCGGAGGTCACGTCGCGCAGGAACTCTTTATCGATCTTTACTGTGTCGATCGGGAAGTGCTTGAGGTACGTGAGCGACGATTGGCCGGTTCCGAAGTCGTCGACGGCGACGCCGACGCCGAGGAGGCGGAGGTCGCGGAGCACTTTCATAGTGAGCTCGAAGTTGAGCATGGCCGCACTTTCGGTGATTTCCAGCTCGAGATGATGCGGCGCGAGCTGGCTTGTTTCGAGCGCGGAGCGGACGATCTCGACGAGTCCGCGCTGCTGGAGTTGCACCGCGGAGATGTTGACTGCGAGGCGCAATGTCTCGAGCCCCTGTTCGTGCCATTGCCGCAGCTGATTGCAGGCGGTGCGGATGACCCATTCGCCGATCGGGATGATCATTCCGGTTTCTTCGGCGAGCTGGATGAATTCAGACGGCGGGACGAGTCCGCGATTGGGATCGCGCCAGCGCAGGAGCGCTTCGAGCGAGACGATGCGTCTCCGCGCGCGGTCGTAGACGGGTTGGTACCAGAGCTCGAGTTGTTCCCGCTCGAGCGCGTGATGCAGATGCTGTTCGAGCGCGAGTCGGCGTACATAGCGCTCGTTCATGCTCGCCGTGAAGAGCTGGGCCTGATTGCGGCCGAGTTCTTTCGCGCGATACATCGCAGCGTCGGCGCACTTGAGCAGCGTTTCCGCGTCATCGCCATCGTTCGGATAGCAACTGATGCCGACGCTCGCGGTGACGAACAGTTCGTGTCCATCGAGGCGGAATGGTTTCGACAGCGACTCCAGGATTTTTCGCGCGACGCCGGCGACGGCTTCGGTCGTTGTGACTTCGGGGAGGAGGATGCTGAATTCATCGCCGCCAATGCGCGAGATGGTGTCGGACGCGCGCAATGAGTCATAGAGGCGTTTGGCGATGTCGGCGAGCAGGCGATCGCCGAAGGAGTGTCCGAGTCCGTCGTTGACGAGCTTGAAGTGATCGACGTCCAGATACATGACAGCCACGCCGCAGCGATTGCGCTTGGCGGCGGCGAGGCTGTTGACGAGACGATCGCGGAAGAGCAGGCGATTCGGGAGGCCGGTGAGCGAGTCGTAATAAGCGCGGTACTCGAGCTGCTTCTCGGTCTGCTTCCG
>DASYLL010000428.1:0-27264 GCA_036009605.1 Thermoanaerobaculia bacterium
CCGCGCTCGACATCACCGGCCTCACTGCATCGGCACGCGGCATTCACATTCGCCTGCATCTGATGCTCGATCCCGCACCCGTCCTCGGCGATCGCGTGCGCTTGCTGCAGGTCGTCTGGAACCTGCTCAGCAACGCCGTCAAATTCACGCCGGACGAAGGACAGATCGACGTCCGGCTCGAGCGCTACGGCAATGATCTGCGCCTGCTGGTGACCGATACCGGCACCGGCATCAGCGCCGAATTTCTGCCGCATGTCTTCGAGCTCTACCGTCAGGGCGACGCGACTTCCACTCATTCGCCGGGACTCGGCATCGGTCTGTCCGTCGTCGCGCAGATCGTGAAACAACACGGAGGAACCGCGAGCGTCGAAAGCGCCGGTCTCGGCCACGGATCGACATTCCTGGTCACGCTGCCGCTGCGCATGCCCCTGGCCACCACAATCGATGGCCCGAAAAAAGCAGGACGCCGTTCCGGCAAGACACGCCGCGCCGACGGACGGCGCCTCGCAACCAACAACCCCGAGGAGCATTCATGAACAGACAGGTCGTCCGTAAAACAGCATTGAAAGTTCTCCGCAGCGACGATCTCATCGGCGATGAGAAAAGCGTTGCGTCCGCAATCCTCCGCGCCAATCCCGAAATGGGAAATCCGCACGTCGTGCGATGCAACTGGTGCCGCGAGACCAAAACGCTGTTTCGCGATGAAAACGAAGGCACGTTTCTGCGCACCGCACACGGCTGGCGCTGCACGGCATGCGACGTCAACGCGTCCAGCCAGGAAATCAAGTTCTGAACAAGGAAGGCACACTCACTATGAAAATACTCACAGTCGTCGCGGCGCTTCTCGTCATCTCCACGTCCGCATTCGCACAGGTTCCTCTCGGAACCGCTGAGGATTTCGCCGTCCTTGGCGGCTCGGCGGTCACCAATACCGGTCCCTCCGTCATCACGGGAGATCTGGGTGTGTCGCCCGGCAGCTCGGCCACGGGATTTCCTCCCGGCGTCGTCATCGGAACGATTCATACCGCCAATGCAACTGCAGCACAGGCGCAGATCGCTCTCACTACCGCGTACAACGCTGCGGCGGGCCTCCCGTGTGGCACTGATCTGACCGGACAGGACCTCGGCGGCCTCACATTGACGCCGGGCGTTTATTGCTTCGACACGTCGGCATTTCTCACAGGAACGCTGACCCTCGACATGCAGGGCGATCCAAATGCGTTTTTTCTTTTCCAGACCGGCAGCACGCTCGTCACGGCCAGCGCGTCGTCGATTGTGCTGCTCAATAGCGGCGGCGCGACCTGTCCCTCGAATCTGTTCTGGCAGATCGGCAGCTCCGCGACGATCGGCACGGGCAGTTCATTCGCGGGAAACATTCTCGCGCTCACGAGCATCACGCTCACCACAGGTGCGGGCATGAACGGCAGAGCGCTCGCGCGGAACGGCGCGGTCACACTGGACACCAACGAAGTGACGATCTGCTCCGCCTTCGTCGCGCCGGCAATCCCACCACAGGTCCCGGCACTCGATTTCGTCGGTTTGCTCGTACTGATGGTCGTGCTCGGCGGCGCGGGCGTGTTCGTCATGAGCAGGTATTGACCGGATGCCTGATTTGGAGTGCGGCAACCGCACTCCAAATCGACATTCCGCGCCAATGCGCGTATGGTGGGAACCTGTCGAGGAACCTTCCTCGCCCCTTCAGTCCATCTGAACTAAGTCAGATCCTCTGGACTCACCCCTCTTAGCCTCCCCGCCGGTCTCACACAGGCAGGAGCCTCCCATGAAATTGTACGTAGGAAATCTCTCCAAACAGATCACCGATTCGCAGCTCAACGACCTCGCTGTCCCGTTCGGCACGCTGCTCTCGGCAAACGTCGCCACAGAGCGCTCCAGCGGTGAATCGAAGGGCTTCGGCTTCGTCGAATTCTCCAATGCCGACGAAGCGCGCGCGGCGATCACCGGTCTCGACGGCAAAGACGTCAACGGTCAGGCGCTCAAGGTCAATGAGGCCAAGCCGCGCAAAGAAGCCATCGCAGCCCAGTGATCTGTCACGGGAGAGCGGCGTACCGTCGCTCTCCCTCTACTGAAGGAGACGCTCATGACCTGGCTCGTGATTGTGGCGATCATTACCGTTGCATTTCTGTCGTGGAATCTCTATCGCCGTTTTGGCGCCGACCGGCTTCAGGCGCTCAATGAGAAACGCCGTGCGACGTCGCGGCTCGTCGGCCGTGCGGAATTCGTCGACGGAAACCGTCACCTCGACGTGGCGATCGCGGTGACACAGTCGACGTTCTTCTATGAAAACGCAGACATGCAGGCGTCCATCGACCTGCAATGGGTTCGCGAGATCGAATACGACTCCGAGCTCTCCACCGGCACGACGCCTCCCACGGGCAAAGTCCTGCGGCTGCGCTCGCATAGTCAGACGTTCGAATTCGTATTGCCGGAAGACGTCGTCGCGCGCTGGCACATGATGCTGCCGCCACGCCGCGCCGTCGAAACCGTCGGAATCGTTCCACAGGCGGTCGCCGCCACATGACGCGCATTGCAGGAGAGCAGATGAAAATTACGATTTCCGACCGCGGCCCTGAATTACGCGAGCGCCTGCGCGAACGCCTGGATAAAGCCGCTGAATTGCGTTGCACCGAGCACAATGTACCGATTGACGCGGTCTCCATTTATGCCCGCGAAAACGGCTGGTTCGACGCGCGCTGGACGACCTGTTGCGAGACTCTCGAGCGCCAGGCCGTCGCTGTTGTGAAGGACCGCTATTGAACGAAGGACGAAGCATGCCCGATGAACGAAGCATTCACCGTGTGGCGGTGCTCGGCAATCACCTGCCGCGCCATTGCGGAATCGCGACGTTCACGACCGACCTGAGCGAGGCCATTGCTTCCGTCGGATCCGATCTCGACTGCTTCGTCCTGGCCATGAACGACGGCCAGCACCATTACAACTATCCGCCGGTCGTTCGTTTCGAGCTGGCGGACAACGACGTCAGCGCCTATACGCGCGCGGCCGACTTTCTGAACGTCAATGCCGTCGATGTGATCTCCGTGCAGCACGAATACGGAATCTTCGGCGGAAAGGGCGGCAGCCACATCCTGACTCTGTTGCGCGAGCTGCGCATGCCGATCGTCACGACGCTGCACACGATTCTCGCCGCGCCGAATCTTCATCAGCGGCGCGTGATGGACGAGATCACGACACTGTCCGATCGCCTCATCGTGATGACCGCAGGCGGCGCGGATCTGCTCCGCGACGTCCACGGCGTACCTGAAGACAAGATCGACGTGATTCCGCACGGGATCCCCAACGTCCCCTTCGCCGGCAGCAAAAACCGCATCGGCGTCGAAGGCCGTCCGCTGATTCTCACCTTCGGCCTGCTCTCGCCCGACAAGGGCATCGAGTACGTGATCGAAGCGCTCCCGACGATCCTGTCCCATTATCCCGACGCGGTCTACATCGTCCTCGGCGCAACACATCCGCACATCATCGAACGTCACGGCGAAACGTATCGGCTGACGCTCGTCGAGCAGGCGAAGCGTCTCGGCGTCGACGGCAACGTGATCTTTCACAATCGCTTCGTCAGTCAGGCCGAGCTTTCTGAATTCCTCGCCGCGGCCGATATCTACATCACCCCGTATCTCAATCCGGAACAGATCACCTCGGGCACGCTGGCCTATGCGCTCGGCGCCGGAAAGGCCGTCATTTCGACGCCGTACCCGTATGCGAAGGAACTGCTCGCAGACGGCCGCGGAATCCTCGTGCCGTGGAAGGATCCTTCAGCCATTGCGACGGAAATCGTCGGATTGCTCGATGATCCCGAAAAGCGGATGACGCTGCGCCAGCGCGCTGCTGCACATGGCGGCGCGATGCTGTGGCCCGCCGTCGCGCATTCGTATCTGCGCACGTTCGAGCGCGCACGCACCGAACATGCGGCTCGACTGCGAACTGCATTTCGCGCGAGCACGCTGGCCACGCGCCCGGAACTGCCGCTGGTCAATCTCGATCACGTGCAGATCATGACCGACGGAACCGGAATGCTGCAGCACGCCACATACAACGTGCCGCGTTACGCCGAAGGCTATTGCGTCGACGACAACGCGCGCGCATTGATGCTGATGACGCTCCTCGAAGACGCGGGAACGGATGATCCGAAAACCGTGCGCGCACTGGCATCCCGCTATCTCGCATTCGTCAGTGACGCCTTCCATCGCCCGGCGGGACGATTCCGGAACTTCATGTCGCATTCGCGGGTCTGGCTCGAAGAACAGGGTTCCGAGGACAGCCATGGGCGCGCATTGTGGGCGCTCGGAACGGTCGTTGGACGTTCCGCCGATCCAGGACGGCACAGTCTTGCCGGCGCGTTGTTCCATGAAGCGCTGCCCGCCGTGTCGAGCTTCAGCAGCCCGCGCGCATGGGCGTACGCGCTATTGGGCATCGAACAATACCTGCACGCATTCGAAGGCGATCGGAATGTACAGGCGGCCGGCAGAGAAATCGCCGCGCGACTGGTCGGTCTCTTTCGCCGGACCGACAAACCGGACTGGCCGTGGTGCGAAGAGCGCGTCACGTACTGCAATGCACGGCTCCCGCAGGCGCTCATTGCGACAGGCGCGTGGACCGGCGACGCAGCAATGACGGCGACCGGCATTCGCGCGCTCGAGTGGCTGATGACGATTCAGCGGACGCCGGACGGATATTTCGCTCCGGTCGGAACGAACGGTTTCTTCGATCGCGGCATGACCGCGGCGATTTTCGATCAGCAGCCGGTCGAAGCCTGTGCGACGGTTTCCGCGTGCATGCACGCGTTCCGCATCACCGGTAATCACCGCTGGACCGAGCACGCACGCAGCGCCTTCACCTGGTTCCTCGGGCAGAACCAGTTGCATCAGGCGCTCTATGATCCTCTGTCAGGCGGTTGCCGAGACGCATTACACGCGGACCGGGTCAATGAGAACGAAGGAGCGGAATCAACGCTCTCGTTCCTGCTTTCGCTGATGGACATGCGCACGGACGAAGTGCGCTGGAACGCGATGCAGCTCCCGATCGCGGAAGCGAAAGAGCCAGTCACGGCGATGTCCGCGGGACCTGTGTAATGACGTTCAGTCCCGGTTACGAAATTCTCTTTCGCCGTAGTCAGGACAATCCGATTCTCACTGCCGCGGATTGGCCGTATCCCGTTCATACCGTCTTCAATGCGGGCGCAACGTTGCTTCCCGACGGAACGACATTGCTGCTCTGCAGAGTCGAAGATCGTCGCGGACACTCGCATCTCTGCGCTGCCCGTTCGGCAGATGGCGTCAGCAACTGGATCATCGACTCGAAACCCACCCTGACGCCCGACACGGCCAATTTCCCGGAAGAGCTCTGGGGCGTCGAGGATCCCCGCATTACATTCGTCCCCGAGCTCGGCAAATACGCGATTGCCTATACCGCGTTCGGAAAAGGCGGTCCCGGCGTTTCGCTCGCGCTCACCGAAGACTTCATTCAATTCGAGCGCCTGGGTTTAGTCATGCAGCCCGACGATAAGGATGCGGCGCTGTTGCCGCGGCGTATCGACGGAATGTACGCGCTCGTACATCGCCCGATCGCTGACTCCGGTGCGCACGTCTGGATTTCCTATTCGCCCGATCTGCGCAGCTGGGGCGGTCACCAGATGATGTTGCAGGCCCGACGGGGCGGCTGGTGGGACGCGAACAAAGTCGGCCTTTCACCGCCGTTGATCGAGACGGAGCGTGGATGGCTGATGCTGTATCACGGCGTGCGATCGAACGCATCCGGCAGTCTCTACCGCCTCGGCGTGGCGCTTTTCGATCTCGAACATCCCGAACAGCTCCTGCTGCGCGGCGACGAATGGATCTTCGGGCCCGAAGCGCCGTATGAAACGCAGGGCGACGTCGCCAACGTCACGTTTCCCTGCGGCTACACGATCGGACGCGACGGCGACACATTGAATCTGTATTACGGCGCGGCCGATACCTCGATCGCGATGGCGACCGGCAGCATCCGCGCCATTCTGCGGTGGCTCGATCAACACAGCAGTGCGTAATGCGCATCATGCGCGCGGCGGCGGACCGTCGCCGCGCGCATGACGAACGTCACGGCCACTTCGTATTCGAACATTCGAAGTTGTAGATCGTCCCCTTCAGCATCTTCGGCGGTAGTGCGCCGGCTACGTCGAAGGGCGCCTCCTGCGATCGCGAGGAAGGCGTCCCTCCGATTCCGCGGAAATCGACCGGAATATCGCACGGCTCGACGTCCGGCTGCTCCGTATCCCACCAGTCCTGCAGCGTACGCGTGCAGCTGGAGATGTTTCCGTCGCCCATGCCGTAATACGCATGCACGTGCGGCATCCCATCTGCCGCCGTCTCCGGTCGCACCGAATAATCGCCCCTGAGATAGCGCGTCGGGACATTCGCCACAGCGACGTTGAGCGCGCCCGTTTTCGATTTCAGACGCAGCTCTTTGGTCTGCTTCATCGTGCTCGCCGAAATGACGAAACTGTCTTCGGTCTTCAGGCGGATTTTGGTATCGAGCCGCTTGGCCGCCGGTTTATCGCGGGCAGTCGAGAGGCACGCCTTGAGCGATCCTTCCGGAATGTCGAACACAGCCGCCGCGCCGGTATACGGCGGCATGAAATCGCGCCGGAGTTTCGAGGTCGCGTCGCAGATCTGCGGCAGACGCGGCAACTGAATGTCGCCGAGGTTTGCGGTCTCGTTCGTCGCTCCATTGGTGATGAAGCGTACGCGGTCGCGATCGAGCAGCACATACGAGAACGCTTTTTCGCCTTTCTTCACCTTCAGGTCGTATTTCTTCCAGTTCGTACTGCCCACATACGACGCGGTCTCGAAAATCAGCGCGGCCTGGTGATCTTCCACACGCGCGTGTACGTGCGCCTGTTTCGTCTGCTGCTGTTGGATGCGCGGAAGAATGGCCTTCACACCACAGTCATTGGGGATACCATCCGAAAAAGTAGTCAACCCCACAAAGAACACAACTACATCGATGGTCGCCATGATGGTCCTCACAAAGCTTCAGTTGGACATCGTCAGGTACTCGACCGGCGCCCATGCGGCAGGATGTGCAAGGCGGAGATCGGGCGACTGTAAGAGGTCGCTCTGCGCGAGGCGCAAAGCGTCCGCCGGATCGGCACCTCCCATGAGGTGTTGATGCAGGCGGAGAAAGAGCGATGCCGATACGTCGTCGTCGATCTCCCACAAGGTACCGACCACACCGCGCGCGCCGGCGATGAGGAAGGCACGTGCGAGACTCGACATCCCGCCGACGTGAAGGGCGTCGCCACGAAACGTTCCGCACGCGGCCAGAACCACGAGCGGTTTCCGGGAAAGACGAAGCCGTGCGACATCGCTCGAGCCGACGACGCCGGAATCGGTGGAATTCGCAGCGAACAACAACGCGCCATAGGAAGTCGTCGCGTCGCTGTTCGCATGACCCGCAAAATGAATGAGCGCACTATCGGCAGCCGCGTCGACGAATGCACTGCGCGTCGCGGCCGCGCCACTGAGCAGCGTTCCGCGATACATCCCCGCAATGCGCATTGCTTCCTCCGCACTGAACGGAAGGCGCGGCCATTGTGGCGTCGGTGGATCGGCGACGATCAGCACCGGATCGATCGGCCCTTCCACCTCGTTGCTGAACGCCGCCGAGGTCGCAAAACGAATGGCTACTTCCTCGGCCAGATATTTCTGCCGCGACTCATTGCGCAACGCGGCAAACGGCAACGCATACAACTGACGATCCGGCACGATCACCAGCTCGCGCGCATTCGCGAGCCGCGAGCGCAATGGGTCAATCAGCAATCGGTAGAGCGCGGACCCGTCCGCATGAACCTCAGCGAGCGGTGCGCGCCGGCGAATGCGATTGACGAACGACGCGATGCGCGTTTCGAGATCGAACCGTTCGACGACGATGCTCGTGGCCGCAATGCCATCGCTCGTGAGACAGAACGCGACCACACGTCGCGGCAATACCGCGTATTCGACGAGCACCACGCCCGGCGCGAGTTTCGGCAGCTCTCGCTTTGCGTCTCCAGGCGCGGAATCGAGCAACACCCGCGCGCGATCGGCAATCGCAAACGCACCAGCAACGTCGCCGTTGCGGAGGCGCAGCTCGATCGTGTCTTCGAGAATCTGCGCGGCCGTATCGAGAAAATTGGGACTTGCAGCCTGATTCGCAAACGTTGTCCGCTGCGTTTCCACCTCAGCCAGCGCGGACGCGTAATCCGCCGCGGCATCCGCCAGGTTGCCTGCATCGCGGAGCGCGCGCGCACGATGGAGATACGCATTGGCGAGATCGGCAGTCGTCCTCTTCTTCGTGAACGTCGTGATGGTGCGATTGAGCGCGAGGATCGCCGCGCCGGGATTCCTGTCGAGCGGAAGCGTCGCCTCGGCGAGCTCGATCTGCGCATGGAGCGTCTCGCGCAGTGCGGGATCGGCCTCGCGCTGCGCGGCCGCACGCGCACGATCGAGCGCACGCTTCGCAAACGGAGCATCGCCATTGCGTGTCGCGAAGCGAGCGCGATCGGCGAGCGCGAACGTCAGATACGAGGGCTGGAGATGTTCCGACTCGAGCAACACATCGAGCATCGCCGCCGCCGCCGCTGGCTTCCCGATCAGTCCGAGACTGAACGCCGCGCCCTGCAGGCTCGTAGTGAGGCGTCTGCGCTCACCGTTTCCGCTCAGGCCCGCAAAACTGCGGAGACGATGCTGCCACGCGAGATCGGGCTCGCCGATCAGCTCGAGCGACAACGCGGCGTAGTTGTCCATGAAAGCCGCGTTCGCCGATTCGCCAAGATCGCGGAACGACACCGCGGCCGCATCAGCATGCCGCGTCCCCGCGCCCCAGTCCGCCGCCGCATTCGCGCAGGTCGCCAGTTGCCAGCGCACGTCCGCGGCCAGGCCACGATAGCGGTTGCTGTCGATGGCACCGAGGATCTCGGCGAGTTTCTCGTTCGCCTCGTCGGAGCGACCCTGATTGAACGCGGTGACCGCCAGACGGTAGCGCGCGATCAGCGCCATCGGACTGCCGCCGGCAGTGAACGAATCGGCGGCCTCCATGAAGCGGCCGTCGCGGAGCTGCCGATGTCCCGCCGCGATCGTGCGACGCGTCCTGTCATCGGCACCGTCGATCGCGGCAACCGCATCGCGCAACAGGCGTTCGCCGTTCGTCCGCGCCAACGCATCACCGAGAAGTCGAACGCGATTCAGGATCGCGGCTGCGCGATGGTCATCCGACGCGGCAACTGCGTCTCCCCAATCCGCAAGCATCAGAACTGCCGCGCGCACTCGTAACTCGCCCGGAAACTGTCGCGCCAGCGCATCCGGCGCCATCGTCTCGAGCTTCTTCGGATCGAACTCCGCCGCGCCACCGCCAAGCCGCGCGAGATGCGCACGCGCTTCGACACTCCACTCGCTGCCCGGATCGACTTCGAGGTATCGCTGCCACGCCGCGCTCGCCTGCTCGCGCAATCCCATCCGCTGCAGAATCAGCGCGCGATTGAACAGCGCCTCGGCGGAACGCACGTCGATGCGCAATGCGCGATCGACATCCGCGAGTGCGAGCGGCAACTGCGAAGGCCGACCTTTCTCGGCGAATACGATTCGCGCGGCCGCGAGGTAGTTCCACGCACGCGCATCATTCGCGATTGCAGCGGCGTGCTCCAACGCGGCAATGCTCGCGTCCGGACGATCGATGAGCAGATACGCGACGCCCGTCGCGCATCGACTGTCTGCATCCGTGCGCGGGAGCGTCTGTTCGAGAACTTCTCCGACTGCGCCGTTCAACTTCAGATCGACGGGATCCACAGTCGCGATGCCGCGCGACGACGCCTGCAGACGCGCCCATGGAAATCCCGCGAGGCGCGGCTCGAGCTTGCGATGATCGCGCGGAGCCGCGGCGATGAGTTGCGCGATCGGCGTCTCCGCGGGCTTGTTCCATTGCAGCAGCGGAGCAGTGACCGCGATCGCGGCGAGCACCGCGGCGGCAGCGAGCCACCACGGATTCGTGCGCGTTTTGATCTCTTCCGGTTTTTCTTCTTCGCGCTTGAACTGCGCGGTTTCGCCGACGACCGTTCGGCAATCGCTGCAATCGCGCAGATGCGCTGCGACCGTGGCGACCTCCTCGCGATTCAACGTTCCGTCAACGAATGCGGCCATGACCTGTGCTCCAGGGTGCCGCGGCACGACGTCGCTCATGGTGAGCCTCCCGAGTGTGCCGGCGACCTCTCATCGTCGCGTATGGACGGACGCGGGTTTCGGTTTCCGAGGTCGAAGTGGAGAAGCGCTTCGTCGCGGCCGATGAGATCGGCGACGTCCTGCCATGCGACGCCGCGGCGCTCGAGCTCGTTGCGGAGCTCGCGCATGTTGCGCTCGATCTGGCGGTACGTGAGTTTCTGATCGAGTCCGAGCGAGCGCGCGATCTCGGCGACGGTCATGCCGCCTTCGAAACGAAGTTGCAGGACCAGCCGCTGATCTTCGGGAAGCTGCGCGATCACGTCGGACATGATCGACGAAACATGATCCGACGTCTGCCGCCGCTCGCTCGCCAGGAGCGGCTCCTCGACTTCCGCCGGCCGCGTGACCGCGACGAGCTCCGCTTCCTCCAATCCAACGTCGCGGCGCCGCGGCGCGCGCGACGGAAGACGCGCGGCAAGCGTTTGCAGCGCGTCGAGCGTGACGTTGTCGTGCTTCGGACCGAGGATCGTCTGCGCTTCCCCGAGCGTGCGTCCATCGCGAACGATCAGCTCTTCGAGCGCGATTGCGAGAGGACCGATGCGCTTCGCTTCGGCCGAGGTGTGCCACTTGCCCCATTCGTGAATGCGGAAGTCGAGCGCCATCCGCTGCACCACGATGCTCATGTAGGTGGCGAAGCTGCTGCGCGCCTCGTACGCGCGCAGGACCGCGTAGTCGTTCTCGACGATCCTCAGCTTGACGATGCCCGCGAACTCCTCGGCATCCGTCGGATCCAGCCTGTACCTCCGCGACGCGAACGCGATGGCGCGTTCGATCACAGCAAGGTTCTCCGTCAACAGCTGGTGAGGTTCCACGCCGGACACGACAACTACCTTCTCTCTGAATCCATAGTGACACAAAGGTGTCGATCGTTACGGCTGGAGACTGGGCTGTTGTCCTCGCGAGCCCGTCACCAAAATGTCACAGCAAAAATCCTTCACATTCGAGGGTAGGGATTTCGGTACATAAGTCACTCCTTAGCAGAGTGAAATACCAAGCTGCCTTCGAGATCGACGCGATGACCGCCGTACACCTCCCGATGTCCGAGCGTGTGCTCGACAAACTGGCCGATATCCTCTTTGCCACGGACGAGATCCTGGACATGATCCGTGTTGAAGAGCGGCTCCCCGACCCCACCACGGTCGGGGTCGAGAGCTCTGTTCAGAGCCTTTACGATCAGGTCAACGAGCTCATGAAAAAGCTCGCCGACTGATCGTCGCATCGCCAGATCTTCCAAAAACAACCCTTGACTTCCCGAACTTCGAATCCTAACTTAACAATGTTAAGTAACGGAGGATCGTTTGGGACCGAAAGAACGCCGAGAACGCGAACGCGAAGAAATTCGCACCCGGATCCTCGACGCCGCCCGTGAGCTCTTCGCCAACGAAGGCGTCGAGTCCGTCACGATGCGCCGCATCGCCGACCGCATCGAGTACTCCCCCACCGCCATCTACTTCCACTTCCGCGACAAGGAAGCGCTGCTCGCCGAGCTCTGCGATTGCGACTTCCGCTCGTTCGCGCACGGATTCGCGGCCATCGCGCAGATCCCCGATCCCGTCGAACGCCTCCGCGCCGCGGGCGAGGCGTACGTCTCATTCGGTCTGAACAATCCCAGCCACTACCGGCTGATGTTCATGACGCCGAAGACGACGGAAGCGAACACGATCGCGAAAGGCAATCCCGAGGAAGACGCGTACGCGTTTCTGAAAATCATCGTCGTCGATCTGATGGAACAGGGTCGCTTCCGCGATGACATCACCGATTCCGATCTCGCCGCGCAGGTGATCTGGTCCGCCATGCACGGCATGGTCTCGCTCGAGATCGCGAAGTGCAAAGACGAATGGGTGGAATGGCGTCCCGTCGCCGATCGCGCCCGCGCAACCAGCGAGATGATCATCAACGGATTGCTGAAGGAGAAGTGATGGCCGTCGATCTGGCAACGAAGTCACTCCTCCACGACAAGCTCCGCTTCTTCATCACGGTCTCGGGCGTCGCGTTCGCGGTCACGCTCGTCTTCGTGCAGGTCGGCCTCTTCATCGGCCTGATGAGCAACGCCTCGCTGACGATCGATCAGATCGAAGCGGACCTCTGGGTCACGTCGCACAACACGCCCAACGTCGACTTCGCGCACGCGTTCCCCGAGACGTACATCAAGCGCGTGCGCTCGGTCCCCGGCGTCGCGCACGCGGACAACCTCATCGTCTGGTTCATGAACGTGAACCTGCCGAATGGCGCCGTCGAGGGCACCGAGGTATATGCGCTGGAGAACTTTGAACGGTGGAACTTTCCGCAGAACGTCGTCGAAGGAAATCTCGCCGACCTGCGCCGCGGTCCGTACATGGTCCTCGATGATTCCGCGAAGAAGCGCTGGGGCGCGTTCGCGATCGACGACTATCGCGAAGTGCTCGGTCGCCGACTGAAGATCATCGGCCGCACCGTCGACGCGAAGTCGTTCACGACGACGCCGCTCACGTTCATGGACTATCGCCTCGCGCAGAGTCTCAATGAAGGCGAGCTGCGCGGCAACACGACGTACGTCCTCGTGAAGCTCGCGCCGAATGCGGACATCGAAGCCGTGCGCGCGGAACTGCAGAAGCGCCTTCCGTACAACGACGTCTTCACGCGCGATGAATGGGCAAAGCGCTCGCGCTCGTACTGGATCGACTCCACCGGCCTCGGATTGAACATGTACATCACGGTCTTCCTCGGATGTCTCGTCGGCATCGTCGTGGTCGCGCAGACGCTGTACACCTCGACGATGGAGCACATCCGCGAGTTCGGCACCGTGAAAGCGATCGGTGGCGGCAACGGCGACATCTATCGAATTCTCGGCAAGCAGGCACTGATCGCCGCGATCGCCGGCTTCGCGCTCGGTGCACTGCAGGCGTTCGCGCTGCGACCGCTGATGGCCGGCATCGATCTCAAACTGATCATCCCCATGCAGCTCTACATCGCCGTGCTGTTCGGAGCCATCGCGCTCTGCCTCGGCGCCGCCGTGATTTCGTTTCGCAAAGTCGCGTCGATCGATCCGGCGCTCGTGTTCAGAACGTGAATGTAGTTGTCGGTTCTCGGTTGTCGGTTGTCTGTACCGATCGTCCGAGAGCCACAGACAACCGACAACTGACAACTGACAACTGAGGTCAACATGTCCGTCCTCCAGGCAACACAAGTCCAGAAGCACTTCCAGGAAGGCCGCGAGACCGTGACCGTCCTGAAAGGCATCGACTTCACCATCGACCGCGGAGAGATCGTCTCGCTCGAAGGTCCGTCGGGCTCCGGCAAGACGACGTTTCTCTCGATCCTCGGTTGCATCCTCACGCCGTCGAGCGGCGAGGTCGTGATCGAAGGAACGCCGGTCAGCAGCAAAGGCCTCGCGGCGATTCGCAAACGCTCGCTCGGCTTCGTGTTCCAGCAGTTCAATCTCTTTCCGTCACTCACCGCGATCGAGAACGTCGAGTACGCGCTGAACGTGAAAGGCATGAAAGGCAGCGATGCGCGCAACGAAGCGCAGCGCGTGATCGAAGCCGTCGGCCTCGGCGATCGCCAGAACTTTCTGCCGCGCGAGATGAGCGGCGGTCAGAAACAGCGCGTCGCGATTGCGCGCGCACTCGCGGGCAACGCGCCGATTCTGCTCGCCGATGAGCCGACGGCGAATCTCGACTCGACCGTCGGCACGCAGGTGCTGGAAATGTTCCGCGCGCTCGCCAAACAGGAGAACCGCGCACTCGTCATCGTCACACACGACCCGAAAGTACGCACGATCGCAGACCGCGTCGTGAAGATTCAGGATGGAGCACTCGTATGAACCGTCTTCTGTACCCGATCCTTGGATTGCTGATCGTCATCGCCACCGTCGTTCAGGTGAGCGCCAACCGCACTTCTTCAAAGCCGCCGGCTGTTGCCGCGAAACCCGAAATCCCGCGCATCGTTGCCGAAGGACGCGTCGTCACGTATCCCGGTGCGGAAGTCGTCGTCAGCGCGGATGTCGCAGGCACGATCGAACGCCTCAACGTCGAAGAGAAACAGACGGTGCGCGCCGGCGAAGTCATCGCCGTGATCAAAGCGGATGACACGCGTGCTGCGTTGTCGGTCGCGCGAGCTCGCGTCGGCGAAGCGGATGCGGACACGCGTCTCTTCGAAGCCGAAGTCGCACGCGCGCAGCATCTCTTCCACGAAGACGTCGGCTCGAAGCAGACATGGGACAAAGCGGAACGCGATCTCGACTCCGCACGCGCACGCCGCGCATCCGCTGCGGCCGAAGTGCGTCGCCTCGAAGCGCTCGTCGAGAAAACCGTGATCACCGCGCCGATCGACGGCGTCGTCATCACGCGTCACGTCCACGCCGGCGAGACAATCGATTCGAACGAAGCGATCGTTACCGTTGTCAATCTGAAGAAGACGCGCGTCGAAGCGGAGATCGATGAGTTCGACACCGCCCGCGTCCACCTCGGCGCGAGCGTGCTGGTGAGTGCCGAAGGATTCGGCCGCACGTGGAAAGGCACGATCGAAGAGATTCCCGACGCGGTCGTGAATCGCAGACTGAACCCGCAGGATCCGTCGAAGCCCATGGATACGCGCGTGTTGCTCGTCAAGGTCGCGTTCGCCGAGGCGACACCGTTGAAGCTGGGGCAGCGGGTCGAGGTGAGGGTGGACGGGAAGTAGCTGTCATCGAGCGAGGGACCTGTGTGGGTGGGGCGCCAATCGCGTGCCTCGTGCCCCCGCCCGCCCAGGTTCCTCGCTCCGCTCGGGATGACAAGCCGCGAGGCGTAAGATCCCCTCATGCAGCGGGAGCTCGAGATCCTCAACGAAGTGGCGCGCATCGCCACGCTCGATCTCGAAGCTCGCCCGATGCTGCAGCGCATCACCGACGCACTCGCGTCGAAATTTGGATGGGAGTTCGTCGCGCTCATCACCATCGATCATGAGCACGACGCGTTTGTCTGCGAGGCACTCACCACCATCGCCGAAACTGCGGTGCACGTCGGCTACACGCGTCAACTCGGCAGCGGTGTCGTCGGCCAGGTCGCGGAGACCGGTGAAGCGATCGTCATCGACGACGTCCTCACCTGGCCGAACTACATCGAGACGCTCCCCGGCGTACGCGCGGAGATCTGCGTGCCGGTGCGGCATCACGGCCGCATCGTCGCGGTGCTCAACCTCGAGAGCACGCATCGCGCGGCGTTCCACGGACAGTTGCGACTCCTGACCGGCGTCGCCGATCAGATCGCAGGCGCCATCGCGAGCGGCCAGCTCTACGCGGAACTACAGAAAGTCACCGCGCAGCTCGAACTGAAAACGCGGGCCCTCGAAGACGCCAACGCCCATCTCGGCAGCGCCATTGAGACGCTGCATCGCATCTCGACGCAGGACGGATTGACGCAGCTCGCGAATCGCCGTCATTTCGACGACACGCTCGCGATCGAATGGCGTCGCGCGATCCGCAACGGAATGCCGATGTCGCTGCTCATCATCGACGTCGATCACTTCAAGCAATACAACGACGAGCACGGACATCAGGCCGGAGATGATGCGCTGCGCCGCGTCGCGCAAGTGCTTCGCGACGTCATCAGCCGCGCCGCGGATCTCGTCGCACGTTACGGCGGCGAAGAGTTCGCGGTGCTGCTGCCGGAGACCGACGCCGATCACGCGATGGAGATCGCGGAGCTGGTCTGCAGCAGCATTGAGCTCGTCGGCACCACAGCGAGTATTGGCGTCGCGATCGAGATCCCATCGCGCGACAGCACTTCGGAAACGCTCGTCAAGCGCGCGGACGAAGCGTTGTACGAAGCGAAACGGCTCGGACGCAATCGCGTGGTGCGAGCTTAACGACGTCGCCGCGGATCGAGTCCCGATTCGCCTTCGCGTCTCCCGTTCGGCATCGACGATTTTTCCGAGGACACGATCTCCACGCCTTCGCGACCGCGACGTCCGGCACCGCCGCGACGCGCTTTCTCGAGCGTCATCAGAAAGCCGAAGGCCGGATCCTTGAACTGCAGATGCCGCAGCATCTGCCAGTGCTTGCGCACGTACGACTGCAGAAACTGCAGCACATGTCCGAGGCTGATGATGCGACAGGGCGGGACAGCGGAGCCGGGCGGGAACGAGCCGAAGGCGATGAGCCGCACCGAGAACGTCGGCGGAATCTGCGCGGTGCCGTGATCGAGCAGATGCTGCACGATCGTCGCAGCGTCACCGACTTCGCCGAAGCGGCTGACCACCGTCTTCAGAATCTCGGGATCGCGGATGCCGGTGTTGATCCCGACGCGGCCTTCCTTGACCTCGCCGATGACCATGTCGATCGAAGCGCCCGGCACGCCGAGTCCGGGATCGAGTCCCGACACATCCAGCCCGGACGGACCCTTGTGCCCCGGGGCCGCCAGCTGCCCCGAGGGAAAACGGAAGGCGAGAATGTCGATGTCGGTCAGTGTGCGGAAGCCATTCCGCGCGGTGCCCGCAATGATCGGATATTCGGCCGAGGTGAAGTAACCGTTGAGCTGCAGGTACGCCTGAACGAGGGCGACGGCGTGATCCATGGGACGTGCATAGTAAGGCCACCGGTCACTTCGGTGTCACCAGCGTCACCTGCTGCGTCTCGTTGTTCGTGATCGACACGAATGCCCAGATCGGCGGACCCGGCGGCGAGATGATCGAACCGTAGTTCGTAACCTCGATGCGCACGCGCGAGGTCGATGCGCGCACGGCCGGCGTGAGCGGATCGAGTGCGAGATAGGCCGGGTGCGGCGGGAACGGCACGTAGACGGCGGTGAAGATGCCGTTCAGCGTCACGTCGTACTGTTCGATCGGCGTGTCGCTGTTCTCCGGATAAACCGATACGCCGACCGGCATCGGTGCCGGCGTGAATCCGTAGATGCGCAGCGTCGCGCGATAGTGAGGATCGTTTGGAACGTCGAAGAGCACGAGATCGCTTCCCGCATCCTCCTCACGCACGACCGGGATCTCGGTGCCGAGGTTCGCGGCGTTGATCGAGGTGTCGCGCACGCGCAGCGAGAAACGCGGCGCATGCTCCATCGGCTTCGGAACGTAGAGGAACGCACCGTCGACCGTTGTATCGCGCCCTGGCACTGCGGCGACGATCGTCTCGCGCGCCGACACGACGATGTCGGGATCGACCGGGGGCGAGTGGAAGATCTGCTCCGGTCCCGGCAGTCGCACGTCGAGATGCGCTGCGTTGAAGATGCGCAGTTGCGTCTCCCACACGGAACCGTGCGCGCCCTTCGACGTCTTCGTCGCGAGCGGGAGGAGCACCGATACATAGTCCTCCGGTCCCGGCTGCGCGTTCGGATCGAAGAAGAAGCTGTTGGGCACGACCACTTCGCCGTGTCCCGCGACGCGCACCGTCACATCCACCACTCCGGGCTCGCGAACGGTTCCATTCGCGGTCGGCCGCGCGAGCACGCGAAGCCTCGTGTCACTCGCTTCGAGCACGTCCGCCTGCACGTCGCCGAAGAGTACCTGCACTGCACCGTCGGCGAATCCGCGGCCGAGGATCGTGACGTGCGTCGGTCCGAAATTGAAGCCTTCGTGCGGCTCGATTCCGAGGATCGCCGGCGCGGCGCCGGCATGGGCGGCGAGAATGACGGAGAGAAGGAAGAGCAGTGAACGTCGCATGACGGAGAGTCTCACACAGAGTCGCGCGTACGCCTGTTACACTGAATGCAAAAAATTATGACGATCGCCGAAGCCGCCCCACCGAAGCTCTCTTATGACTGTCTGAAGTGCCCCGCGTACTGCTGCAGTTACGACCGGATCATCGTCGAAAAGAGAGACCTCGCGCGGCTGGCAAAACACTTCGGCATCGACGTCGACACCGCGCGCCGCCGCTTCACGAAAACGGTCTCCGGCGAGCAGGTTCTCCGCCATCAGAAAGACAAGATCTACGGCACGATCTGCATGTTCATCGACATCAAGACGCGCCGCTGTACCGTCTACAACGCCCGTCCCGGCGTCTGCCACGAATATCCGGACCGTCCCCGCTGCGGCTACTACGACTTCCTGAAATGGGAGCGGAAGCATCAGGAGGACGAGGATTTCATTCCATTGCAGATGGGCTAGCCGGCACGGCCGGCAGCGCTGGTTGCTTCGCTGGGGCACGTGCGGCTGCCAAGTGGGCTCCTTTCCGGAGCACAACTTTCCAAAAGCGGCATGAGCCGTCGCAATCGAATGTTATTCGCAGCATGAAACGCAGTCTTGCCGTGCTCTGCCTTCTCCTGTCCGCGACAGTTTCCGCGCAGGAGTTCCAGGAGCAGGTCTCCGTCAGCTACGTCATGGTCCCCTTCAGCGTCCTCGGACCGAAGGGTGTCCCGATCACGGACCTCAACGCGAAAGAAGTGTCGCTGCTCGTCGACGGGAAAAAGGTCGCGACCGATCTCTTCGAACGCTCGATGAACGCGCCCGTCTCGTGGACGATCCTGCTCGACGGCTCGGGCTCGATGGCGCTCGCGGGCAAGATGGAAGCGGCGAAAGCCGCGATCAACGCACTCACCGCGCGCCGCCGCGAGGGAGATGACTTCGCGCTCTACGTGTTCGATTCCGAGGGAAACGCGAATGAGCTCGTGCCCTTCACGGAGAATCCGGCGGCGATCACGCGTGCGGTCGATGTCGTGAAGCCGTGGGGCAAAACGGCATTCTTCGATGCGCTCGCGCAGATGCCGGAGCGCAGCGAGCTTGGACGGAACGCGTCGCGCGCGATCATTCTGCTGAGCGACGGCATCGACAATGCGTCGAAACTGACCCGCGCGGACATCGAGAAGAAGATGGAAGGCGTGTCGATCCCGATCTACGCATTCGGCCTTCGCGAGCCTGCCGAACAGGACACGAAGAAGGTCGTTCCGATCAGCGAGGAGATGTCCAACATCGACCTCCTGGAGGAGCTCGCCTCGGCATCCGGCGGTAAATTGTTCGTCGGCAATCGGCCGGAAACCCTTGCAAATGCAATAGTTGGAATCGAGAAGGTACTTCGGGCCCAATACTTGATTGGGTTTCCACCGACGGGAAAGGGTGCAGTAAAGTACCGTCGCATTTCGCTCGAGCTCACGGGTCGTGTCCGCTCCGTCCGAGTCCGTGCCGGCTACCGCGGTACGGAACCACCGGTTCTGAGCGCTTCGTCCCGCGCGCGGAAGCGCAACGAAAGGAAGAACAGTTGATGAAGAAGTTGACCCGGGCAGTATCCGTGACCGCGCTCGCTGTCGTTCTCGGCGCATGCGCAACGTCGAAATCGGTGGACGAGAAGATCGCCGCCTCGCAAGCCACCACGAACCAGCGCATCGAGTCTGTCTCTTCGCAGGTGGAAGACCTGCAGCAGAAGCAGCAGCAGACGGATGTGAAGCTGGAGCAGCTCAGCCAGTCGGCGCAGGAAGCGCTCAAGCGCGCGCAGGAGGCGGGCGTGCTGGCGAAGGGCAAGGTGGTCTTCGAGCAGTCGTTCTCCGAGGATCGCATCAAGTTCAAGCTCGACTCGTATGAGCTGGACGACGCCGCGAAGGCCGCGCTCGATGAGTTCGGCACAAAAGTGAAGGCTCTCACCGAGCAGTATTTCGTCGAGATCCAGGGCCACACCGACGACAGCGGCGGCGAGCGCTACAACGAGGAGCTCGGCCAGCGCCGTGCGGATGCGGTGCGCCGCTATCTGTCGCGCCAGCACAGCCTCCCGCTGGCGCGCATGTCGACGATCTCGTACGGAGACACGCTCCCGCTCGAGTCGAACAAAACCCGCGACGGCCGCTCCGCGAACCGCCGCGTCGTGATGGTCGTTCTCGAGTAGTTCTGCTTTTCATCGAAGTGAAAAGGCCGGCGTATGCCGGCCTTTTTGCGTCTATCGGGTCGTCGGTAGCGACCCTGATGGAGAGTAGGCTGTGTTTGTGTTGCGAGCGACTGTCGTTTTGTTGCTGCTCGGTGGCTGCGCGCATGGCGGCGGCATACCGGGTTGGCCGTCGCTGACAGTCGCGCTCCGTGATTCGCCACCTGCGGGGAGCGCGTACGGTCCTCAGCTCGTCGTGACCGGTGTTGATGGCGCGGTTGTACACGAGAGCGCACGCCTGTTCGATACCGATTTTGTCCATCCGAAGTTCTTCCGCTTTGCGGATCGCACGCTGATGCTTGCGGACTTCGGGAGCGAGGATGCATACGGGATGATCGTGTGGTCGTTCGAAGCGGCAGGCGTGCGCGATCTCGGCGTTCTCGATCTCGCGCTAGCCGAAGAACGCGACGTTTTCACACGCGGCGCCGCGGCGACGGCGCGCGTCGAGGTGGTCGATGGCGCGTACGTGATCCGGATCCCCGGACCGGTGCTGATGGATCCGCGCAGCGATGGCGAAGTATTGATTGCGAGACGCCGGGAGACGGTCACGGTGCGAGAGGTGGATGGGCGGTTGGTGATCGTACGAGAGAACCCCTCATCCGCCTGTGGCACCTTCTCCCCTCTCACGAGGGGCGAAGGCTGAGAAATCTCGCGCTGCGTGAGTTGGCCTGCCGATGAGGGGTTATTGATCACACAAACGTAGCCACCACCGGCGCGTGATCGCTCGTCCCGATCTCCCGCTGCGACGGACACGACACTGCCCGCTTCGCAATCTCCTCGCTCGCGAGCACGTAGTCCAGACGCCAGCCGATGTTGCGCTCGCGCATCTGGCGCCACGGCGCCCACCACGAAAAGTAATTCTCGTCATCGGGATAGAGCATCCGTCCCACATCGACGAGACCGCCCTCCGTCAGCAACCGCTCGAACAGTTCCCGCTCCTGCGGAAGCTGGCCGATCGCGCGGGGTTTGCGCTCCTTCGGATGCACGTCGCGATCGGTGCGTGCGATGTTCATATCGCCGCAGAGCACGAGCTTCAATCCACGCGCTTTCAGATCCGCGGCGTACGCCGTCAGCGAATGAATGAACGCGATCTTCGTCTCGAAGTCTTTTCCGCCGTTCGGGACGTACACACTGGTGAACACTGTGTCCTCGATTTGGCCCTGCGCGATGCGCGTCTCCAGATCGAACGCCGGGTGCGTGATCGCGACGTTCTGCGCGAACGCCGTACGCACGTGCAGCCCCACGCCGGAGTATCCGCCCGCGCCGTGCCAGTAGCACGTATATCCCTCAATCGAACAGGCTTCCGGGATCTGATCGAGCCTCGCTTTGATCTCCTGCAGGCAGATGATATCGGGCTGTTCGGACGCCGCCCAGGCGGCGAACTGCTCGTGCCGCGCGCGGATCCCATTCACGTTCCAGGTCGCAACTTTCATGGTGCGCGGATTGTATCGGCACGCTGCGCGTGGTTGTCGGTTCTCAGTTGTCTGTGCCACGGCACATGACCTCACGGACAACCGAGAACCGAACAACCGACAACTACTCCGGAGGCTCAAATGCGCAAGTACACCCCGTTGCTTCTTCTCCTCATCCTCATCCCCACCTCGCTCTTCGCACAGGACGATGACTGGCGCCGTCGCCGCGCGGAACGCGACAGTTACAACGGACCGCGCGAGAACGCGATCGAGCTCACGCCGTTCGTCGGCTATCGCTGGGGCGGGACGATCTTCGCGGACCAGGCATTCATCTTCGACGATGACGTCGACGTCGCCGCGAACCCGAACTTCGGTGTCAGCCTGGCGTTCCCCCTCGGCGACAGCGGACTCAAGCTCGAGCTGATGGCGAACCGCCAGTCATCTGAGCTCGAGACCGAGAGCGGTCTCTTCGAGCCGAACAACGAGATCGCCGACATCGACGTCACGTACCTGCACGCGGGTTTGCAGTTCCCGTTCGCACGATCGCGGAACGTCACGCCATACGCGATCGTCAGCGCCGGAATTGCGAATCTCGACCCGCAGGTCAGCGGCGTCTCCGCGGAGAACAAATTCTCCGCATCTGCCGGCGTCGGCGTGAAGCTGCCGATGAGCGAGATTCTGAGCATCAAGATCGAAGGACGCGGCTACTACACGGCACTCGATGACGACGCCGACGATTGCACGTTCTGCGATTACCGCTACAACCAGAACTTCTACCAGGGCGAAGTGAACCTCGGACTCGTGTTCTCGTTCTGATCCCGCCCCTTGCGTGTATCGTGCGGCCGTGATTTTTCTCAGCCGCCTGATCGCCGTGTCGGTCTATGCCGGCGCGGCGTTTTTGTTTGGCGTGCTCCTCGGCGAGCGTGGCGAGCTCGGCGTCGTGCAGCACGTTTTTCTCGTCGTGATTCCGGTCGCGACGCTCGTCATGATGATCGTCTCGAAAGGCGCGCGTCTCCCCGTCCTCGCGACCGGTCTCATGCTCCTCGGTGGCGTCTGGCTCGGACAGCAACGCTTCGAACGCGCATGGGATGACTGCAGCCTGCGCGCACATACCGTCCGCACGGCGCTGCTCGATTTTCACTCGCGCAACGGCGGCTATCCCTCGCGACTCGAAGAGCTGCCGATCGACATGCCCTGTCGCAGCGGTTTCCGCGACACGATCCTGCACTACCTCTCGAACGAGCGCGGCTTCCGGCTCTGGTACACGAACGATCGCGAACATCGCGTCGCGACGGATCGCACACCGTTCTGAGAGCGCCCCCACGCCCAGATCCCGCGACTTCGCGCGGGATGACGCTTCGTGTCACTGCCAGCGGAAGATCTTCAGACCAATGACGCCTGCGACAACCGTCCACGCCAGGAGAATCGCGAGCTGCGGTGCGACGTGCGCAAATCCGTAGCCATCGTTCATCACGGCGCGTAACGCATCATTCAACGCGGTCAACGGCAACGCACGAATGATCGGTTTCGCAGCGTCAGGAAACCGCTCGTACGAGAAGAACACGCCCGAGCAGATCCACATCGGCATCATGATCACGTTCATCAATCCGCTGACGCCTTCGAGCGTTTTCACGCGCGACGCGATGAGGATGCCGACGCCTGCGAAGGCACAGCCGCCGAGGATGCACGTGAGCGAGAAGAGCGCGATCGAGCCGCGGATCGCGACGTCGAACACGAGCCACGCAAAGATCGCGACGATGGCCACCTCCGCGACCATGAACACCATGCGCGAGAGGAACTGCGCGAGCAGGTAGTGGCTCTTGCGCATCGGCGTGGAGATGAATCGCCGGAGCAGTTTCTTGAGTCGCGCATTCACGACCGAGAAGCCGATGCTCCACATGCTCGTGCCCATGAGGTTCATGCCGAGGAGGCCGGGAACGAGGAAGTCGATGTAGCGCGAGCCCTGCTCGGTGACCGGCTCGATCGTCGCTGAAAACTTGTCGCTCCGACCTGCCTGCTTCTGCAATGCGGCGTCGACCTCCACCCGCGCGGTGCGCGCATCCGGACGCGTCGGATCGAGTCGATACGTCATGGCCTCGTCGCCAGTCACGAGCAGCGAGATGCGTCCGCGACGTAACTCCTCGCGTCCTTCCTGCGGCGTGTAGAGACGCGGCATGAGCGCATTCGATTCTTCCAACGCCTTGAGGCGCTTCTGCGCCTCGAATCCCTGTGCGACGCCGACCGGGATCTTGTCCGGCGGCTTCTCGCGAAATGCGAATCCGAGGGCGACGGTGAGCAGGAGCGGGAACGCGAAAACCCAGAACACGACTTCGGGCTCGCGGCCGAATTCCTTGAGCCGCACGATCGTCATTTCGATCAGCGGGTGAAACGTCGGCGGCTTCCGCGTCTCAGACATCGCGCAGCTCCCTTCCGGTCAACGCCACGAAGAGATCTTCGAGCGTAGCCGCGTGTGTCGACAGAGTCTCGAGCTTCGCTCCGCGGCCTTCGACGATCGCCAGAAGCTGCGGCACCGATTCCGCGAGCGAGTCGACGCGCAGCTGCCATCGGTCGCCGCGCTTCGTCGCGCCGTGATATCCGGAGATGTTCGCGAACTCGCTCTCCTGCATTTCCGGCAAGGTCACGAACTCGATGATGTGCGGCGCTTCGAGACGCGCGATCAGCTCCTGCGGCGTGCCGAGGGCGATGCGCTGGCCGTGATCGATGATGGCGATGCGGTCGCAGAGTCGCTCCGCCTCTTCCATGTAGTGCGTGGTGAGCAGCACCGTTCCGCCACGGCGGCGGTAGCCCGCGACGACTTCCCACAACTGCAGACGACTCTGCGGGTCGAGACCGGTCGTCGGTTCGTCGAGGAAAAGAATGTCGGGCTCACCGACGAGCGCGCATGCGACCGCGAGCCGCTGCTTCTGTCCGCCGGAAAGCTTGCCGACTCTCGAGTTGCGTTTCTCTTCGAGCGAGAGACTCTGCAGCAGGTCATCGGGATACGGACCGTTGCGATAGAACGAGCGGAAGAGACGCAGCGTCTCGTAGACCGTGAGCCGTTCCGCGAGCTGCGTTTCCTGCAGCGAGACGCCGATGCGCTCGCGCAGCTCGCGCTCGTTGTCCTTCCACGTCATGCCGAGGATGCGCACGTCGCCGGAGTCGGCAGTGTTGATGCCTTCGAGGATTTCGATCGTCGTGGTCTTGCCCGCGCCGTTCGGCCCGAGGAGGCCGAAGCATTCGCCGGCCAACACTTCGAGATCGATCCCGTCGACCGCTTTGACGTCGGGATAGTGCTTCCGAAGATCCTTGCAGGAGATGACTGGTTCGCTCACGCGGCGGAGAAGATAACATCTCGGCCGATCATGAAAGCCATTGTTCCCGCCCCCGGGTCTCACGATCTTCGTATCGCCGTGCGCGCGACGTCAGTGAATCGCGCCGATCTGTTGCAGGCCGCGGGTCACTATCCGCCGCCTCCCGGTGCATCCGAGATTCTCGGGCTCGAATGCGCGGGTGTCGTCACCGAGATCGGCGCGGACGTTCGCGGCTGGTCGATCGGCGATCGCGCGATGGCGTTGCTCGCGGGTGGCGGATACGCGGAAGAAGTCGTCGTGGATGCCGGCTCGGCGATGCACGTGCCCAACGTGTTGTCGGATGAAGAAGCGGCCGCGATTCCCGAGGTCTTTCTCACCGCGTTCCTGAATCTCTTTCTGCTCGCGCTCGTGCGCGAAGGCGAGTCGGCGCTGATTCACGGCGGCGGCAGCGGAGTCGGAACCGCCGCGACGACGCTCTGCAAACTCGCGGGCGTGCGCGTGCTCGTCACCGCGGGCTCGCCGGAAAAGTGCGCGCGTTGCATCGAACACGGCGCCGATGTCGCGATCAACTATCGAACGGAAGATTTCGTCGAGAAGGCGCGTGGCGTGAACGTGATCCTCGATCACATCGGCGCGCGTTATCTCGCTCGCGATCTGGAAGCGCTCGCGCTTGGCGGACGCATCGTGATCATCGGCTCGATGGGCGGTCAGCGCACCGCCGAGATCGACGTCTCGCAGATCTCGGCAAACGCGCGCAGATTCTCGGATCGACGTTGCGCTCACGGCCGGTCGAAGCGAAAGCGGCGATCGTGAAAGCGTTCGTCGAGCGCTTCGGTGCGGATCTCGAAGCGGGACGCATCCGTCCGGTGATCGAGATGGTGTTGCCGCTCGCGCAATGGGAAGAAGCGCATCGGCTCATGGATGAGGGCGAGCACTTTGGGAAGATTGTGTTGACCGTTGACAGAGCACGCGCTACGTAGCCCGCCACCCAGATCCCTCACTCGCCGCGAGGGATGACTTACGTCACTTCCGCACGCCGCGCCGTTTCGGCCCGGGCACCGGCGGCACATACGGCGTCGCGGCGATCGCGGCAGCGACGTCGAGTCGCGGGAACACGAGCCCGTTGCGCGGATCGACGATCGGGCGTCCCGTCGTCTTTAGAATCGTCTCCGCCTGCGAGGCGGTGATCGTGCCGCCGCTCACCTGCAGCATCAGGGCGAGCGCGCCGGCGACGTGCGGTGCAGCCATCGACGTGCCGGACATCGTCGCGAAGCCGCCGCCGCGTCCCGTCGACGTGATCACGGCGCCGGGCGCGAAGAGATCGATCGCGCCGCTGCTGTTCGTGAAGCAGGTCACTTCATCGGGACGCGTCGTTTTCTGTTCGCAGAGCGACTGGCGGTCGCCGGGTGCGTCGTAGGTTGCGCCGACACCAAGAACATCGTGCATGCACGAAGGGATCGTCGTGCCGACGGTCGAGCTTTGATTGCCGCTCGACGCCGTGATCAGCACGCCGCGTTCGCGCAGCTGCGCGACGATGTTCTGCATGCCGAGGGAGATTGCGGCGCCGTCACAGGCGAGCGGTTCGAAGATCGCCCACGAGCCGAAACTCATGTTGATCACTTTTACATCGGGGCGCTCCGCGGCGATCCATTCGAGCGCGCGATAGATCTGCGTGAAGCTGCGGAACGAGCGGTTGTAGTCGAGCACCTTCACGGCGAGGATGCGCGCGCCGGGTGCGATGCCGGCCGGTGCCGTCGCGCCGTTGCCGGCGATGATGCCGCTCACGTGCGTGCCGTGCCCGTTGTCGTCGCGCGCGGCGCCGGGGCCGCTCTGCTTGGCCTCGCCGTTCGGGCAACAGCCGGTGCCGTCGAGGTTGTCGCAGAAGCAGCGCTGATCGACGATGCGTCCGGAGAAGTTGACGTTCGCTTCGTCGATGCCGGTGTCGAGCACCGCGACGGTGACACCGCGGCCGTCGAAGCCTTTCGCATGGACGATATCCGCGCCGACGAGCGGGACGCTGTCGAGCAGCGCGCCCTGGCCGCCCTCGTCGATCGAGATCGCGCGCACGCGCGGATCGCGCGAGAGCTCTTCGAGCTCGCTGCGCTCGATCTCTGTCGAGAATGCTGCGCCCGTGCCCCACGTCTCGATGTCCGACGCGGTCTCGAGCGACTCGACCACTTCCGTGCGCAGAGACGGAAGGCTGGTGTGCCGCAGCTCGGGAAGACCGACAGCGACGATCACTCGAACACGATCTGCGCGAAGGGGCAGCGCAGCGGCGATCAGGATCGCCAGCCAGAAACGGGACATGCGGCGCGCATAATAACTTATTTACCGCGTTTCAAGTGGGAACAGCGCCCAGAAAGTACAAACCGCCCCAGATCTTCAAATCGACTAGTGCCCCGCGGCTTTCCTGATCGCGCAGCCAGGTTTTCAGTTCATCGAGCGCGACGAGATGCACGGTGATGTCCTCG
>DASYLL010000429.1:0-17427 GCA_036009605.1 Thermoanaerobaculia bacterium
GCGAACCACAGAAGCCTGCCTTGGGATCGTACGCTCCGAAGACGAGACGCTCGACGCGCGCGTTCACCAGCGCTCCGGCGCACATCGCGCACGGCTCGAGGGTGACGAACATCGTCGTGCCTTCCAGCCGCCAGTCGCCGATCGCGCGGGCTGCCTCCGCGATCGCGAAGATCTCGGCATGACCCAGCGGATCGCCCGACTCGCGTGCATTGCGGCCGCGGCCGATGATCCGCCCTTCCCGATCGAGGATGACGGCCCCCACCGGAATCTCTCCGAGGGCGGCTGCTTCCAGGGCAAGCGCGAGTGCCTCGGACATTGCTTCCGACTGCTGCTGCGCCTGATTCATCTTTCAAAGAGTACGACGGCGGGCATTGAGCCCGCCGTCAGTCGAATCCGAGTTGGTGCACCCATGAGGACTCGAACCTCAAACCTTCTGATCCGTAGTCAGATGCTCTATCCAATTGAGCTATGGGTGCGAGCACGGGATCTGAACCGCCCCTCCGGGTTGTTCATTCCGAACGGGGGCGCATTCTACTCAGAGCATGCCGCGCTGACAACCACCGGATTGCCGCTCCGTTTCCATTGCCTTTTCTCCGACACACTCCTAGACTAGGTCTTCCTGAGCTCAGCAAGCTTTCACGGCCTCTACGGTTGGCTAACTGCCTGCCCACCCTTCCCCAGCCAACCGTGGAGGCGTGATTTTTCTTCATGAAGAAAGAAGACGTCTACGCTCGGATGATGCACACGCCCGACGATCCCGCGCGGGCGGAGCTCCGTGCATCGTTGCGTGAAGCATGGAAGCAGCTTCTCCCGCTCCACCGCGCGCTCATCGATTCCGCGAGCGCCGAGTACGGCGCGAACATCGCTCCCGTCAACGGACCCACGCATCTCCTCCAACTCATCCAGGACGATCCGTTCTTCGCCTGGCTGCGTCCGATCACTTCACTGATCGTCGACATCGACACGATGTCGCGCACGGATTTCGAGCGTGCGGACGTCGATGCCATCGTCGCGCGCATCGAGCATCTCTTCGGAGCGACCGCGGACGCCGACTTTTCCGCGCGCTACGTTCCGATCCTGCAGCGCGACGTCGACGTCGCCATTGCCCACGCGGCCCTGCGCCAGATCCTCGGCAAATTGCAGCCGAAGTGAGAATCGCGGCAAGTGCGTCTCTCCCATCGGGGGGAAGTGCAGTAAAGTAAGTGGCACTCCGTACGTATGGATTTCTACGCGTTCGACGACGACTATGTCCGGCGTCTGCGAGAAGGCGACCGTTGGACGGAGAACCATTTCGCGAACTACTTCACCCCGCTGCTTGCGCTGAGGCTGCGCGGTCGCATCCGTCCCTCTACCGACATTCCCGACATCATCCAGGACGTATTCGTGGCCGTGTACACCGGACTGCGCGGTGACAATCCGCTGCGCGATGGCCGCGCGCTCGGCGCGTACGTGTTCGGAATCTGCAGAAACCTCGAGCGCGAGCGCATCCGCGCCGCTCACCCCACTGAAGAGATCGACCCCGACATTCCGGATCCGAATGAAGACGTGGCGTTCAAAAAGATCGTCACGCAGCAGACGATCGTGCTCGTGTACTTCACGCTCGATTTGCTCGGCAAGCGCGACGCCGACATCCTCCGCGAGATCTTCCTCCAGGAGCTGGACAAAGACGAGGTCTGTCGCCGGCACCGTGTCGACCGCAACTATCTGCGTGTGCTGATCCATCGCGCCCTCGAGAAGTTCCGCGAAAAACTGGACGACTCGTGAAACGAAATCACCCGCCGCGCCACTATCCCCCAGAGAGGCAGCAATGGACCACGCCCAAGCCATAGAGACCCGAGCGGCCGAGCGATATTTTCTCGACGAGCTCGTCGACCCCGAACGGGGCGCGTTCGAAGAGCACTTCTTCGACTGTCGCATCTGCGCCGATACCGTTCGCGCCGGGGGAACGATGTTCGCGAGCGGCCGGAAGGCGATGAAAGAAGCCCTGATTTATCAGCGCTTCCGGCGCAAGACCTGGCTCCAGGCCGCGGCAGCGGCACTCCTCGTCACGATCGGACTTCAGTTCTTCATCCCGGGCATTCATCAATCCGAACCCGCGGCGGTCGTTCAATTCGTCAGGCCCGGCCCGGAAATCAGGGGCGTGACGCGCGCCGGCGAGAGCAAAGAGGTCTTCGTCAAATTTCAGGGCAAAGACCGGGTCGTGATCTTCGTCTACGTCCCGCCAGAACCGGTGTTCCCGAACTACCGACTCGAGTTCCGCGCTCCGTCGGGCAAGGTCATTCAGACCTTCGACGTGAGCGGAAACGACATCCGCAATGAAGAAGGTGAGTCACTGCATCTGCTGCTCAGTCCGTTGCCGGCGGGCAGATATGCATTGTCGATCGAAGGCGTCCGCAAGGATGGCAACCGCTCGGAGATCGTCAAACACAGCGTCGTCGTCCAGTGAGTTGTCCCAAACGGGGTCCTAACAGCGCAGAGGGACGCGCCCTGAGAGAGCGCGTCCAGGAGGAAGCCATGCCATTCACATTTCACGCGAACACGCTCGCTTTCGGGGGCGAGATCGAGCAAAGCCGCAAACCAAAGTTCCTTCCCAGCCAGGCATCGGTGGCGCTGCCGCCGACGGGCGGGCTCGGGGAGTCGTCCGTCAGTGACTACGAAGACGAAGAAGTGTCGTTCGCTCGCGGCGAGAGCCGCGTGATCGGCAGCACGCTGGAAAACTCCCACGACGGAACCACGTGCTACACCACGATCGCGACCGTCTCCGTGACGAAGCTGAACATCAGGAACCGCATCAGCGTCGAACTGATGAGCACCACCGTCACCTCGAAGAATCTTCGCGAGAACGGCTGCGTCAACGAGTCGAGCATCTGGTTCGACGCGAACATCATCGGACTCGTCATCGACGGACATCCGATCGACGTCGACTTCGATCAGGAAGTGTTCCGCAAGTACGGGACGTATGCCTCATTCGTTGACGCGTTCAAGGACATGTCGGAGCAGGAAGTGAGGACCCGCGCCGAGGCATTCAACTGGCCGATGGAAGACTGCGAAACGGTGGTCGGCAAGAAGAAGACCTTCCACGTGCCGCGCCGCTGCACGACGGGGCTTCGCGCGTCGCTGTTGCGCAAAACCACGCCGTCGTTGAAGCCGGGCCAGATCCGCGGCATCACCCGCCAGGGATTCACCATCGAGGTAGCCGGCTTCGGCCTCATCCACCTCGGCGAGGTGCTGCTGAAAGCGGGCCGCCGTCGCGTCAATCTGATGCGCGTCGAGCTCAACAAAACGCTGGACGATCTGTCGCCCAATCGCATCTCGCTGCCGCACGCCAGCGCTCCGCCGCGGATGAAAGTGGCGGCGTTGATCGAAGGTGTCGAGGAGTTGCGGGCCGCCGCCCCGGGTGGCACCACCGGTGGCACTTACACACTCGTGTCCGGCGAAGGAAATGGGACGGACTTCGTACCGTAGCCGCGCATTGGCGCCGCTGCTGTTTCTGCTGCTGCTCGGCAGCGGGACAGCAGCGGCACCGTCTGCCGAGTCGCTCTATCGCGATGCGCACGCTGCCTTCAGACGCGGCGACATGAAGACGGCTGGCGTCATCGCCTGCGGTGCATTGGAGCGATTCAGGGACAGCGATGATCCGTCGGTATGGCGACTGCGCATCGAGTGCGGCACGGTGCTGACGAGCCAGGGGAATCCTCAAAAAGCGCGGACACTGCTGGAACGCTCTCTTCCAACGCAACTCGTCGGCAGCGACATCGAAGTACTGCGCCTGCAGGCTCTGGCGATCGTCGCGAGACGTCTCAAAGAACAGGCGCGCGCGGAAGCGCTCATCGTGCAGGCGTACGACCTGGCGAAGAAGAAGCATCCGCGCACGCTGCCGACGCTCCTGGTCTATCGCGCCACCATCGACACGAAGAACAGTGCGAAGTGGGGACAGGAAGCATTGCAGCTCGCGCGTCAGTTTGGCGACATCGATGCCGAATTGCGGGCACGTGGAGTGATCGCGCGCGATCTCGCCAACCACGAGCGATTCGATGAAGCGCTCGAGATGTGGGAGAAGGCCGTGCCGCAGACGCGTCAGGAAGGCAATGCCTCGCTGATGCAGAAGTACGAGGGCAGCCTCGGCTGGGCTTACTTCGAGCTCGGCGACTACGAGAACGCCGCCGCGTTGTTCACGCGCGCTCATGCGACGGCCAAGCGGATCGGCGCGGACATCGATCTCGTTCCGTGGACGTATCAGCTCGGCAACGTGCGCATGAAACAGGGCGATCTCGCGGGCGCCGAAACGTACTACCGCTCGGCGCTGGATCTGGCGACGAAGCTCGATCACGAGCAGCGACCGATCGCGCTCGCCAACGTCGCGAACCTCGAGCTGCGCAAAGGGAGACTGCTCGAAGCGCAGCGCTACAACGATCAGGCGACGAGCGAACGGCGCGTGTCGAAAGACGTGGAAGGTGAGCTGCGATCTCTCCTGCTCTCCGGCCGCATCGCGACCGCGTCCCGCAAATTCGCCGAGGCCGAGCGTCTGCTGAAAGACGTTGCCGCGCGCACGAAATGGAAGTCGACGAAAGCGGAAGTCCACGGGCGTCTCGCGCAGCTCTACGTGACACAGGGAAACTTCGCCGCGGCAGATGAGCAGTTCCGCAAATCGTTCGCCGTCATCCGCGACGTACGAAACGACGTCGAAGCCATGGAGCTCCGCTTCTCGTTCTTCACCGCGGTCGAGGAGCTCATCGACAGCTACGTCGATTTCCTCATCGCGCGCGGACGAAAGGAAGAGGCACTGCGCATCACGGAATCGGTGCGCGCGCAGACGCTCGAAGAGGCGCTGCCTGCTGTCGCCGAGCTGCGCGACGTGCGCGAGATCGCACGCAACACCCGCGCGACGATCCTCTGCTACTGGCTCGGCGGCACGAATTCGTATCTCTGGATCGTGACGCCGAAGATGCTCGACGTCGTGAAGCTGCCTCCGAAACGCACGATCGAAACGGAGGTCGATGCGTATCAGTCGGACCTTCTCGGCAAACAGGGAACGCTCGCGCGCAGCGGCGCTCGCGGCAAAGCGCTCTGGCAGATGCTCGTCGGTCCCGCATCGCGCTCGATCGCGCACGGCTCGCGCGTGCTCATCGTGCCGCATGGCCGGCTCGGCGCGTTCAACATGGAGACGCTGGTCGTGCCGTCGACGAAGCCGCACTACTGGATTCACGATGCCGTCATCGCCACGGCGAGCTCGCTGGAACTGCTGGTGCGCAACAAGCAAAAGCGCGTCGGGCAACCGCGCTTGCTGCTCGTTGGCAATGCGCCACCAGCGGCACGCGAGTTTGCTGAGCTGCCACGCGCCGCCGATGAGATGAAGAACGTCGCTCGTCATTTCAGCGGACGCTCGGTGATTCTGTCGGGTGCGAAAGCGACGCCTTCCGCCTATCGCGCCGCGTCGCCGAGTCAGTTCACGTTCCTGCACTTCGTCGCGCACGGCGTGGCGACACGACAGAGACCGCTCGACTCCGCGGTCGTGCTTGCGCGCGAAGGCGACGCGTTCAAGCTCTACGCACGCGACATCGCGAAGCAACCGCTCACGGCGAAGCTCGTGACGATCTCCAGCTGTCACGGCGCCGGCACGCGCACGTATGCAGGCGAAGGTCTCGTCGGATTGGGCTGGGCGTTTTTGCGCGCCGGCGCGGACAACGTCATCGCCGCGCTCTGGGAAGTGAGCGACGGGGCTTCGCCCGAGCTGATGAACGACTTCTACGCGAATCTCGCGAAGACCTCGGATCCCGCGGCCGCGCTGCGCGACGCAAAACTGTCGCTCATCAAACGCGGCGGGATCTATGTACGGCCACAATACTGGGCGCCGTTTCTTCTCTACGGGAGCTCGTAGCGGCCAGTGGTGTCCCCGGCTGGGCTCGAACCAGCGACCCACAGCTTAGAAGGCTGTTGCTCTGTCCAGCTGAGCTACGGGGACGGGACGGACGGAAGTTGGTCGGGGCGAGAGGATTCGAACCTCCGACCCCCTGCTCCCAAAGCAGGTGCGCTACCAGACTGCGCTACACCCCGACGCTGGCGCTCAACAGGCCATCCGGAAACGCCATTCCGGCAAAGAGAGCGTTCAGACCGCTTTTGCGCTCGGCTGGTTGCCGTAGGAGCGCGCCGGCAGCGCCGCCTGCCACTTCACACTGTCCGGTTTCTCGACGAGAAACTCGAACGCCTGACCGTGCGAACGGAGACGGAGCACGCGCCATCCATGCACGTCGCGGCCGGTGGCGAGATCGTCGGAGTACTCGATCTCATCGATGCGATTGAGATCGAACGACGCGTCCAGCTCCGGATTCTCGTAGATGAACATGTCGTCCGTGAGCGAGAGGACGACCGGGATCTGCTCGCGTCCTTCGACATATTCGGCACGGGTGATGAGCTTCGAGCCTTTCCTCTTGCTCACGATCGCGCCCAGGAGATCCTGACGGCGAAGCTTCAGGAACATGACCACCAATACGGCGAGAACGGCCAATCCTACGAGAGTCACGGTCACGGGCATGCGTTACCTCCTACTCGTTGGTTCCTTTTTTCAGTCTTTCGAAAATGTAGACCTTTTCGCACAAAAGAACCAGCGCATTCCGTGCATATGTGTGTCGGCACGAGCAGGCTCGTCCATCTTCACGGCTTAGAATGCCGCAAAAATGAATACGGCCAGGCGAAAGACGCGACAGGAACATTCGTCGGGCGGAGTCGTAATCTCCGTTCGCGACGGCGCTCCGCACGTTGCGCTCATCGCCACACGCAGCCGCACGCGATGGGGATTGCCGAAAGGCGCCGTCACCGAAGGCGAGACGTCGGAAGCCGCCGCAATCCGCGAAGTACGCGAAGAGACCGGCCTCGTCGCACGCATCATTCGATTGCTCGACACGATCGAATACTTCTTCCGCGCCGGCGACACGCTCATCCAGAAACGCGTCGACTTCTATCTGATGGAGTACGTCGAGGGCGAGCTCGAACCGCAGCTCAGCGAGGTGGACGACGTCGAGTGGGTGCCGCTTTCTTCGGCGCTGCAGCGCGCGAGCTTCGACTCCGAGCGGAAGCTGCTGGAGACCGTGCAGCAGGAGCTTTCTTCTTCGTAGACGTCTTTTTCTCCTTCGCAGCGAGCTGCGAAGCCAGCGTCGGTGCCTTGCGCGTCGACTTCCGATTGCTCTCCCAGATGTTGTCGGGACTCACCTCTTCCACGGTCTTCCCCGACACGACCGACTGCGGTGCCACTTCCGTGATGTCGACTTTGTCCGTCGCGTACTGATCGCGATGTTTGAGCAGCAGCCACTCGTTGCCCTTCGATCCCGACTTGCCGTGGATCTTCACGAGCGCCCACTCGCCGAACATCTTCTTGCCGTGCAGGCGAAACGCGAGCTTGCCCTGCTTCAGCGCCTTCACGGGATCGTCGCCCGGCTCGATGAGCTCCCACGTGCCCTGATCCCAGATGATCACGTTTCCGCCGCCGTAGTTGCCCGCGGGGATCATGCCTTCGAACGCAGCGTAGTCGTACGGATGGTCCTCCGTCATCATCGCCAGCCGCTTCACGCTCGGGTCGTACGACGGTCCTTTCGGCACCGCCCACGACTTCAACACGCCCTCCATCTCCAGCCGGAAGTCATAGTGAAGATGCGAAGCCTGATGCTTCTGAATGACGAAGATCGGCCCTTTGGCGAGCGTCGTCGACTTGCCCGACGGCTCGGGCGTCTCGTCGAAGCGGCGCATCCCGCGATACTTTTTGAGCAAGTCGGGCATGGCGAAGATTGTCCTGCTGAAATGGCGCCAGGCGCGTAGAAGCGCCTGGCGGACTCGAGGCGTTGATTTTGCAAGGAGGCGCCACAGCTCGGTATGTCTCCGACTATTCGCCGCATGTTGTGGGGAGCCTTCATCGGCCTGGCCGTGCTCACGGTCGGGGCGGTAACGCTCACGATTACCGTGCTCCAGATGGAGCAGCGCTACGAGTACGTGATCGTGCAGGAATCGCGTCCGCTGCTCGACAACATCCGCACGATGGACGACTCGCTGGCCACGATGGTCTCCGCCACGCGCGGCTTCATCATCAACAGGGACAGCGCGTTCGAGCAGCAGTACGAGGACGCGGTGCGTGAGTTCGGGATGGCCGAGGCGCTGGCCACGGCGCGCGTGCGTGAGCCGGCCGATCGAAAAACTCTCACCGAGTTCAAAGCGCACTTTCAGGAAGTCCGGCGACTTTCCGACCTGCAGATCGAGCGGAAAAAGAGCGACAGGCAAGCCGAAGCCGAAGCGCTGATGGAAGACACCGCGAAGATCCGTCGCGCCGCGCCCGACTTCGAAGGCGTCATCACGGACCGCGTCCGCGATCAACAGAGCGAGCTGCTCGAGAAGATCACCACCGCCCGCCAGTGGGTGATGATGTCCATCGTCTTCCTCGGCCTCGGCATCATCGTGGTCGGCGCGATCGCCGCCTCGCGCATCGAAGAGCAGCTCGTGAAATCCATCAATCGCCAGGTGCGGCGCACCGAGGCGATGATTGCGGGCATGTCGGACGGCGTGCTGCTCGTCGATGGCGAAGGCCAGACCGTCTTCATCAATCCCGCCGGCCAGCGGCTCCTCGGCAAATCCGACGTCGGCGTGGCGATCACCAAACACGTCGAGACCTATCGTCTGCGCGATCAGCACGCGCGCATGCTCGATCCGCGGGAGCTACCAGCCGCGCAGGCTCTGGCCACCGGCCGCGCGGTGCAGGACGTGACGATCCTCATCGCGCGCGGCGACGAGACCGTCGCCGTTTCGATGAGCGCGACGCCGCTCCAGGATGACGGACAAACTTCGTCGGTCATCGTGACGTTTCGCGACATCACCGAGCGTCGCGCGCTCGAAGAGCAGATGCAGATTCAGGCCGAGCGTGCGCAGATCCTCGCCGACGCCGGCGCGTTCTTCTCCAGCAACATCGATCCGAACTGGGTCACGCAAGCCATCGCCGAGCGCGTCGCGGAAGTGCTCGGCGACTGGTCGGCGGTCATCCTGCGCAATGACGCGCGCGAGCTCAGCGTCGCGTCCATCTATCACCGCGACATGGCTTCCCTCGGACTGGCGTGGTCGTACATCTATCGGCAGCCGCTCATCGTCGGCGAAGGTCTCATCGGACAGGTCGTGTCCACCGGCTATCCATCGCTCACGACCGACGTCCGCGGCATCTCCGACATTCGCAGTCCCGGCAAGCTCGCCTCGCTGTTGATTCTCCCGTTGCGCACGCGACGCGAAGTGATCGGCGCATTGATCATCGCGGCGAACGATCCCGATCGCGCGATGACGGACGACAAATTGCCGCTCGCGGAAGTACTCGCCGAGCGCGCATCGCTCGCAATCGAGAACGCGCGCCTCTACACGGAACAGGTCGAAGCGCGACACAAGCTCGAAGACCTCTCGCGATTGAAGGACGAGTTCCTCTCCATCGCGTCGCACGAGCTGCGTACGCCGGTCACGTCGATCAAGGGCTACACGCAGCTCGCGAAGATGCTGATCAAAGAGAACGACCTCACGACATCCGAGGAGTATCTGGACATTGCGCTGGACCAGATCGATCGGATGTCGCGGCTGATTCTGGAGCTGTTGGATGTCTCACGCATCGAGACCGGGCGACTGGAGATTCGGCGCGAGCCGATCATCTGGTCGCAGTTCGTGCGCGACGTCGTGCATCGCCATCACACCGCGGTCAGCGACCGGCGTTTCCACGTGAGCGTGCCGGACGATGCGAAGGTCGTCACCGGCGATCGCGATCGCCTCGAACAGGTTCTCGGCAACCTGCTGGAGAACGCCGTGAAATACTCACCGGATGGAAGCGATGTCACGGTGACGGTCGACGACAGGGGCGATTCGTTCGTAACAGCAGTGTGCGATCGCGGCATCGGCATTCCGGCGGACGAGCTGGCGCAGGTATTCGAGCGCTTCCATCGCGGCCGACATGTTTCGTCGACGAATTACGGCGGGCTCGGGCTCGGGCTGTACATCACCAAACAGATCATCGAGCGGCACGGCGGCACGATCTGGGTGGACAGCAAGGAAGGCCAGGGCACGACCTTCTTCTTCTCGCTGCCGGCGTCGGAGGAGACGACCGACGCGTTGCCGCCGCAGGCCATGGCGCAGGCGTGAGACTCGCGCTCGCACTTCTGCTCGCGTTGCCGCTACTCGCCGAGCAGCGACTCGAGCTCGTCCGCCATTCGCTCACCGGCGCGCATTGCCGCTATCGCGAGTACGTCGACAACATTCCGAGCGATGTTTATGAAGTGCGGCCGTGCTCATTCATGGCGCTATCTGCTGCACCTGCGCCGGTTGGACCGCTGCGCATCATTGATGGACGCATCGCGCGACGCGAGATTGTCGAAGAGCGGCCGCTCGAGCGTTACGCGAACGACTACGACGTCGAGACCGGAGCGCTGATCCGCACGGTGCCGCTGTTCTTTCATGCGAAGCCGGCGCGTATATTCGACCCGAATCCCGTCGTCGCGCTCGACGATCCGACGTTGCAGGATCGCAACGATGCGGCGTCGGCGGTTTCGGACTCGGCGTATCGCGATGTCTTGTTGCTCGATCTCGTCGCAAGCGGGTCGCTTGCGGGACCGCACGTGAAGATCGTCGATCGTCAATCGCCCAGCATCGCGCCGGCCGATGCGTCGTCCGATCTGATCTTCGATCGCGAGCAAGATGGCTTCGAAGACGTGCAGGTCTACTTTCACATCGACCGCGTGCAGCGCCACCTGCAGTCGCTGGGATACACGGGCGATCGCGGCGTCGCGGCGTACGCGATCGAAGCAGACGCGCATTCTGCAAACGGCGCGGACAACTCGTTCTTTCTCCCCTCGGCCACGCGTTTCTCGGAAGGCACGCTGCACTTCGGCGACGGCGGAACGGACGATGCGGAAGACGCCGATCTGATCGTGCACGAATACGGTCACGCGATTCAGGAGTGGATCTCGCCCGGTACATTCGGCGGCGGGTTCACGAGCGAGTCGCGCGCGCTGGCCGAAGGCTTCGGCGACTACTGGGCCTTCTCCGCGCACGTCGCGCAACGGCTGGCGAGCGGTCGCGATCCGTTCTGCTTCGCCGACTGGGACGCGCGCTGCTGGGAAGACGAATCGTCGCAGTTATGCGGCTATCGCGCGGGCTCAGATTGTCTGCGTCGCCTCGACAGCGCGAAGACGATGGCGGATTTCGAGCGCACGGGCGGCGCCGGCGTCGAGCATCGCAACGGTTCGATCTGGTCGTCGGCGTTGCGCGAGATTCATCAGCAACTCGGCCGCACCGTGACCGACACCATCGTCATCGAGTCGCTGTTCGACGTGCCGCCGTCGCCCACATTCGAAGTGATGGCGCAGCGGATGATCGAAGCGGATCGCTTGCTCTTCAACGCCGCGCACGTTTCGACGATCTGCGCGACGATGTTCTCGCGCGGCATCCTCGCGGGATGCGATGCAACGCTGCCGCGCGGCGAGCTGACGCTGTTCCAGAGCAGCGATCACGCGCTCCCGATCCCGGAGAACAACAGCGCCGGCGTCACCTCGGAACTGACGATCACCGATGCGCGTGCGATCGAGAAGCTGTTGCTGCGCGTCGACATCGCGCATCCGCTGCGCGGCGATCTGCGCATCGAGCTGGTCGCGCCGGATGGAACCGTGATCGTGTTGCAGTCGGTATCGGGCGAGCGAGGCGCGGATGTGCGCACGACGTTTGGTCCGATCGAAGAGCTGCACGGTCGCAGCGCAGCCGGCGTTTGGAAACTGATCGTGCGTGACCTGCGCACGCGCGACGCCGGGACGCTGCTTTCGTGGGGACTGATCCTGCAACTCGCCGGCGATTTGCCGCTGAGTGAACGGCCGCGCGGAGACTTCGCGCAGATGATCCCGGTCGTCGCACACGTGTTCGGCGTCAACGCGACGCGCTTCGCCTCGGACGTACGCATCGCGAATGCTTCCGCCGAACGAGTGACCTCGACGCTGATCTTCACGCGCAGCGGACACGATGGACTGACGAGCTTCTCCGCAATCGACGTCGCGCTCGAAGCGGGTCAGACCGTCGCTTTCGAGGACGTCGTCGACAGCGCGTTCCGCACCGTCGGCAGCGGCACGCTCGAAGTCCTCGGCGACGTCGTGGTCATGAGCCGCACGTACGCCGAGACCGCGGAAGGAACCCTCGGACAACAGGTGCCCCCCGGCCTCGATGTGACCGCGACCGACGCGCGACCGCTGCTCGTCGCGCCGTTTGGAGTGCGGCAGCCACAGCTGCCGCTTTCGTATGTTCGTGACGCGCCAGTGGCATACGACAGCGGCAGCTGCGGCTGCCGCACTCCAAACAGCTATCGCTACAACCTCGGTCTCGCCGAAACATCCGGCGCTTTCGGCGTCGTCCTCGTCGGCACGCGCACGATCGAGATCGCGCCGTTCAGTCACGTCCAGTTCCCGATCGAGCCCGACCTCACCGAGATCCGCGTCGTCAGCGGAAACGCGCGCGTCAGCGCTTATCTCTCGCAGGTCGACAACACCAACGGCGACGCGATATTCATCCCTGCCGAGAGCGATTCGCTCGTGTCACGCACGCTCATCGCGCCGGTGATCCACACCGCCGCGTGGCGCAGCGATCTCCTGCTCGCGACGCCGAATCCACCGCAGTCGGTGCAGCTGAACGATGCCGATGTCACGATCGATCGGATCACGACCTTCGAGCTGACCGATGTCACGTTCGGCACCGTCCGCGCCCTTCTCCCGCCCGGCACCATCGGCGGCACGCGCATCCGTTCGGACGGCGCGAGCCAGTTCTTCCCGTTGCTCCAGCCCGAAGGACAGAGCGAGCAACATCTGGTGTTCATCGAGAGCAACAGCGCGTATCGCACGAACATCGGGATCGTCTCGGAAGAGCCGGCGCTCGCCGAGGTCATCGTCTATGACGCCGCGGGCAGCGAGCTCATGCGACAAACTGTCTCGGCACAGATGCCAGTCACGGTTCCGGTGACAGCGGGCAGAGCCGTGGTGCGCTTCCTTTCGGGGAGCGGCCGCGCCTACGCGTCCCTCATCGACAACCGCACAAGAGACGCGACAGCAATCGTGTATCCTTCGCCCCGAAATGCCCGACGAATCGCCACTGCAGGCGCTGCCTGAGGCGCAGTCGCTGGCGCAGCTCCCGCTCAAGATCCTCGAAGAAGTGATCCGGCAACTGCGCAGCACGCGCAACGACATCATTCGCTTCGGCGTCTGGAACATCCGCAACCTCACGGACGACGAGTTCAACAAAACCGACGACCGCAAGCTCCTCGGCTACTTCCGTCAGGATCTGCTCGAAACGCGCTTCCTCTCCAAAGGCCGCCGCATCGACCTCGTGGTGCTCTGGCGCTGGTTCGACGATCAGATGAACGCGACCGAGCCGCTGCTCGTCGACGGACGCGAAGTCTTCCTCAACATCCAGGACAAGGATCTCGAGAAAGTGCGCAAGCGCATCGAAGAGATCCAGTCGTTCCTGCCCTCACTGCGCAGCGACGATCTCGACGGCTTCCGCCGCGTCAAATACAAGTTGCGCCGCACGGTCATGCGCCTGACGTACGACCTGCACCACGTCTTCAAGCGCCTCGAAAAGCACCGCAAGAACATCTTCATGACCAGCGGCGCCCCGCACATGGATCGCGAGCGCACGCCGCTCGAAGCGGCCACGGAGATCCCCGAGCCGCCGCATGTGGATGAGCATGAAGAGATCGAAGCGTAGCGGCGGCGGCTGTTGTCGGTTGTCAGTTATCGATTGTCTGTGCCTTTCGGCGAGAACCCGCAGACAACCGAGAACCGACAACCGATAACTCACCGACCGCTAAATCTCTTCGGTACTCACCTGTCCCTCGGCCACCATCACTTGCTTCGAGTTCACCACGACCTCGCCGTCGAGCAGCTGGATCGTGTAGACGCCGCCGGTGATGTTGTTGAACGTCGTCGTCCCCGGATTCGGCACGAGCTCGCGTGATGTCTGCGCATTGCTGAAGCGCCAGTACGGGAGTCCGTTCGAGTCGAGCAGCCGGATGCGCATCGCGCTGTTGTGTTTCGAGCGGATCAGCAGCGTGCCGCCGGGCGAGAGCGTGACCGTCTGTGACGACGGCGACTGCAGCGCGATGTTCCGCGAGCCGTAGCCGGACGCCGAGACCGTGGCCGAGTACATCCCGGGCGCCACGTTCAGCGTGAGTGCCGAGGAGTCGGCGCCGCCGCCGAACATCACGCGGGTTTCGTCGACGAGGCGTCCCTGCATGTCGTAGACGTACGCACGTGCCGAGATGGCGCGGCCGTCGCGCGCGTCGACTACGTTCAGCGTCACGCCGACGTTCTTCGCCATCCGCATCTCCAGCGGCTCGGCGCCCGAGTCGCTGACGTAGACATCCTTCACGTCGTTTGCGAATCCTTCTTTCGACGCGGTCACGACATAGCTGCCCGGAGGAACGCCGTCGACGATGAAGGCGCCGGTCGCATCCGACACGGCGCTGCGCGTCATGCGCGGTCCTTCCGTCTGACCCGTCGCCCGAAGCTGAATGGCCGCGTTTGCGAGCGGCTCGTTCGAGCTGACGTCGAGCACGCGTCCGCGCAACGCGTTCGTGCGGTAATCGATGTCGAACGTCGAGGAGCCGGTCACCTGATACGTCGTCGTGTACGGAGAGGTGCGCATCGAATCGTTCACCATCACCGAGTACTCGCCGTCCTCGAGACCGGTGACCGAATACTGTCCGTCGTTATCGGTTGGAGCGGTGCCGCCGCCGCGCGAGTTGCCGCGCGCGATGAAACTCACGAAACCGCCGGTGACCGGCGTTCCGTTGCGCGTGACGCGGCCGGTGATCTCGATGTCGTTGCGGAACGTGATGTCGAGCTGCTGCGATCCACCCGGCGCGAGCTCCACCGTTTGCGCCGCGGAGCGTTTCGAGGCGCCGCTCACCCCGGCGCCGGAGTACGCCCCGACCTGCAGCGTTCCGCTCGCGACTCCTTCGATGCGGTAGTTGCCGCTCGCATCGACCGTGCCCTGCGCGGACGACGAGCTGCCGAACGCGTTCACCTGTGTCTGCGACAGCTCCTGTGCGGTGAGTCCGATGATGCGGCCATAGATCGAGCCGCCGGTCTTCAACACGATCCGCACAGGCGTGCCCGATGAGACGTCGACATCATCGATCGTGCCTTCGGCGTACCCGGTTTTGTTCGCGGAGAAGCGATAGCGTCCGGGCGAGACCGAATCGAACTCGAACGTGCCGCTCGCATTCGTCCGCGCGCTCTCACTGCCGCTCGGCGAGTAAGCCTCGACCTGTGCGTCCGCAACAGGCGCTCCCGCTTCCGTGACGACCGAGCCGGTGACGCGGCCGCCGGATGCGAGCTGCACATCGAGGCGCGTCTCGCGTCCTTTCAACGTCACCGGTTTGCGCACCGTGGCGTGCTTCGCGTGCTGGAACGAGACGTTCTCTTCTCCCGCTTCGATCGCCTCGATCACGTACTCGCCGTTCGCGTCCGTGGTCGCGGTGCGATCCATGCCGGTCATCGCGAAGCCGCCTGTCGCGGACGGAAGCACGCGCACGTCGACATCGCTGAGCGGCGATCCGTTCGATCCCGTCACGCGACCGACGAGCTTCACACCGGCGTCGAGCTGCAGCTCGAGGCCTTCCATTTCCCTGCCTGCTTCGATCGTGACGTTGAGTCGCGAGCTCGCGTAGCCGGGCGCGGATGCGACCAGGACGTTTGCGCCGACCGGCACCGACTCGAGCGTGAATGAGCCGTCGTCGGACGTGAAACTGCGCAGCTGCGGCGGCATCATCATCGCCATTCCGCCGCCTTGCCGCGACGTCGAGATGCCGGCCTGGAACGACGTGATCGGTTTGCCCGATCCTTTCTCGATCACGCGTCCGGAAACGCGTCCTCCGGGTGCGATCTCGATCAGCACATCGCGCGCGGGAGCGGTGACGTTGCGCTGCTCCTGCACGAAGTCATCTTCCTTGCGCGCCATCAGTCGCACGGAGCCGGGCGCCAGTCCGCTGAGCGTGAAGGAACCGTCCGGCCCGGTCATGGCGTTGCTGGGAGAGCCGCCCTGCATCATCGCGAAGACCGAGACGTTCTCGATGCCGACTCCGCCGCGCGAGACGCGTCCCGTGATCTCGACCGCCGGTTCCATCGTGGCCTCGACATTCGGCGACGAAGACACCGTGACGTTCTGGCCGCGCACCAGCTTCGGCGCGAGCCCTTCGCGCTTGAAGAGGAAGTCGTACGTCCCTTCCTTCACGCGCATCGTGAACGTGCCGTCGGATGCGGTCTGCACGGCATCATCGTCGGTTCCCGGCGTGCCCATGAAGCGCATCACCATCATGCCGCGCTGTCCGCTCTCGACTTCCATCGCCGTGACCGCGACGCCGGAAAGTGGATCGCCCTGTGCGTCGATCGCGCGTCCGCTGACAGCGATGCCGCTCGGGATCGTCAGCATCAGGTTCGTCCTGCGCTCGCCGGCCGCGAGATGAAACGCTTCGCTTTTGACGGGCGGCAGTCCGCGCTTCACCGCGCGCACCCAGATCTGTTCTTCGGACGACACTCGGATGCTGAAGCGTCCGTCCGGACCGCTGACGATGGTCTCGGTGATCCCGCGCAACGCCCGCGGCATCGGGAAGCGCGCCGTTTCCGCATTCTCGGAATCGATGGTGGCGACGACGACCGGCTTCTTCGATTCATCGACGACCACGCCGCTGACGCGCGCCAGCGCCGTCAACGTGACGTCCTTCGACGTCGATTGCCCGGTCACCGCGCTCACATCGGCCATCTTCTCGGCGTAGCCGGGATGCCCGGGAACGAGAACGTACGTGCCGGCGGGTGCGACGAGCGAGTACGCGCCTTTCGCATCGGTGAGCGTGCTGCCGACCGGAGCGGAAGCGGGTCCGAAACGCCGCGTGCTGAGGGTCACGACCGCGCCGTTGACCGGAACGCGCGACTTCGCGTCGATGATGCGGCCGGAGATCGTCGCGGCTTTCGAAACGCGGATCGTGGCCGATTTTTCTTTCGACACCGACCGCTGGCCGAGAAGCGAATCCTTGCGGGCGACGATCGCTTTCCACTTCGGGGAGATGCGCGCGATCGTGAACGTGCCGTCGTCCGCGGAAGTCGCGAGCGGCCAGCCGTCGACGACGATCGTGGCCTTCGCGACCGGCGTGTCCTGCTCGCCCGTGATCACGCGACCCGGCAACGTGCTGCCTGCGACGAGCGTGCGATTCAGCGCGCTCGCGGAAACGCCGGACATCGACCAGAGCATCTCGTCGTGGATCGCGAAGTCGGGATGCACGACCGCGATCGATCGCATGTGTTTCGGATCTGGCGCTTCGTAGCGGCCTTGTTCATCGGTCTTCACGAAGTACTCGAACGTGCCGTACGTGATGAACACGTTCGCGCCGGC
>DASYLL010000430.1:0-7857 GCA_036009605.1 Thermoanaerobaculia bacterium
CAGGGCGTCGTACGAACATACGAAAGCGGCAGCTGTGGCTGCCGCACTCCAAACCTTCTTCTATTGTTGTTCGTTTTCGTGTTCCTCTCCTGCGGCGACGCCGAAGGCGTCGCGCAGGATCCCGTCGAGCGCGAGGCCGAAGACGCGTTCGTCCACTACCTGCAAATCGACACCACCAACCCGCCCGGCAATGAAACTGCCGGCGCGACGTACTTGCGCGACCTCCTCGTCAAGGAAGGCATCGAAGCAAAACTCGTCGGCGATGATCCGAAACGCCAGGCCGTTTACGCGCGTCTCCACGCAGAAGCGAGCAGCGAGAAAGCGCTCGTGCTCCTCAGTCACATCGACGTCGTTCCGGTCGATGCGACGCTGTGGCGCAATCCGCCGTTCTCCGGCAAACGCGAAGGTGGCTACATCTGGGGTCGCGGCGCGCTCGACATCAAGTCGCTGACGATCGCGCAGCTGATGGCCGTCGTCGATCTCAAACGCCGCGGCGCAAAGCTCCGTCGCGACGTCATCTTTCTCGCGGTGCCCGATGAAGAGCTTGGCGGCGTTCTCGGCGCGAAGGCATTGCTCGACAAACATCCCGAGCTCTTCGAGAACGTCGGCTTCGTGATCAACGAAGGTGGCTCGAACGAGACGGCCGTCGATCGCGTGTTGTTCTGGGGCATCGAAGTGCAACAGAAAGTGCCGCTCTGGCTTCGCGTCACGACGGAAGCTGCCGGCGGACACGGCGCCGCGGGATCATCGAACGCGGCGACGACAAAACTCATCCGCGCACTGAGCGCGATCGAAGCAATCGAAACTCCGTATCGTCTGACGGACGTCGTCGCACGCACCGCCGCGATGTCCGCGGCCGCGCGCAAAGACGGCGGCGGACAGCGCATGCGCATGCTGCGCGAGCCGCTCGATGTCGCGCGCATCGAGAAGGAACTGCCGCCCGGATATCGCTCGCTGCTGCGCGACACGATCACGATCACGCGCCTCGCCGCGGGCAACGCCGTGAACGTCGTTCCGTCGCGCGCGGTCGGCGAGGTCGACATCCGTCTGCTGCCCGGCACCGCTCCTGACGCGATGCTCGCCCGCGTGCGCGAAGCGGTCGGAACGAATGGAACCGTCGACGTGATTCTCCAGGGCGAGACCGCACCCGAGAGTCCTTCATCCGGCGAGTTGTACGACACGCTTTCTCGCGTGTTCCGCGCGTCCCAGCCCGGATCCGCGGTCGGTCCATTGATGTCGCCGGGCACGACCGACAGCCGCTACTTCCGCGCGAAAGGGATCGTCGCGTACGGCATCGCGCCGTTCAAAGTGAACTACTACGACGCGGGCGGCGTGCACGGCAACGATGAGCGGATCCGCTCGCGCTTTTTCGCCGAAGGCGTGAGCGTGACGCGGAAGATCGTGAGAGAGTTCAGCGAAGTGAAATGACTCGTCATCGCTTCGCCTTCGCGTTCCTCGCGTTGCTCGCGATCACCATCTTCCTTCCCGCGCTGCTCGAGCGCGAAGTCTTCACGCTGCGCGATCATTTCGATTACTTCCAGCCGCTGCGCTACTTCACCGCGCAGGAACTGAGCGCGGGACGATTGCCGCTCTGGAATCCATACAGCGCGTCCGGCGAGCCGTGGCTTGCGAATCCGCAAACCGGCGTCTTCTATCCGCCGACGTGGCTGTTTCTCGTGCTGCCGTTCGAAACGGCCTACATGCTCTTCCTGCTGCTTCATCTGATGCTTCTCGGATGGGGCGCGTATCTATTGTTCGCGCGTCGCGCACCGCCGGGCGCAGCGATGGTCGGTGCGGCGGCGCTGATGTTCAGCGGTCCGGTGCTCTCGTTGCTCGACGTCTCGAACAACTTCGCGACGCTCGCGTGGATCCCGCTCGTGCTCTGGTGCGCTTTGGAAGGCGCATGGCGTCGCGGAGCCGTCGTTCTCACGTTCGCGTTTCTCGGCGCGGAGCCATTCTTCGCCGCACTCGCGGCGCTGATGTACGTACTCGTGCGTCGTCATCGCGACGTGCTCTGGACCGCGCTGCTCGCGTTCGGACTCTCGGCCGTGCAGCTCATCCCGTTTCTCGAGTACGTCATGCACAGCGATCGTGCCGGCGGGATGGAAGATGCGCTCATCCTCCGCGACTCGATGCAGCTGCGCGACTGGCTGTACGCGGCGATGCCATCCGCGTCGGCAACCCACCAACAGTTCATCCCCGTTGTCTATATGGGTGTGACTGTGATTGCACTCGCGCTCGTCGGCAGCGTTTTCGGCGCGCGCCGCGAAGTCGTCGGATGGCTCGTGCTGCTCCTCTGCGCGATCGCGATCTCGATGGGACCGGCATGGCTGACGCGGTTGCCGGTGACGCTGTTTCGCTATCCCGCGCGACTCGTTCCCTTTGCTGCATTTGCGATCGCCGCATTGGCCGTGATGGGATGGCAGAAGCTGCGCGCCGATCGACGATGGCTCGATCTCATCGTCGTGCTCGTGATCGCCGCGGATCTTCTCGTGCGCGCACAGCCATTGCTCGAAACAGCACCGTTCCGCACAGACGTCGTGCCGTATGACGCCTCCATCGGGACCACCGCAAAGATTCTTCGCTTCGGAGACGTCGACGCACAGGAGCGCGCTGCATGGATCTCCGGATATCTCAACCTCTATGACCGCCGCTTCGACGCGTTTACGGCCGCGCCGCTCGCATCCGGGCCTTATGTCCGTATGTACAGAAAACTGCTGGCGACGCCGACGTTCACGTCGTTCGCAAATGCAGGTGTCGCCTACATCCTCACAAAGGATCGGCTGCCCGAGCCGTGGTATCCCGTGACCGCCGCGGGAAGGGTGCGCGTCTATCGCAATCCTCAGGCTTTTCCGATGGCCGCGCATTTCTCGCCGGGCTCCGAATCGCTCCGCCGCGCCGACTGGAAGCTCGACACTTCCTCTGCGCGTGTGACCGTCAATGCGCCGCATGACGGCGTTCTCGTGCTGCGTCAGCAGGCCGCGCGCGGATGGCGTGTAACGATTGACGGGCAGCCCGCACGATCCCTCATCGTCGATGATATTTTTCGTGGCGTGAGTGTTGCGAAAGGACGACATGAGATCGTCTGGACGTATCGTCCGCCGTCGTTGTACATCGGTGCGGCGATCACGCTCATGTCACTTCTGGCGATGCAAATTCCCGCGTTTGTCAAGCGTGCGCGATCACGATGAACAACGAAAATTTTTCTTCCTGTCCCTCGAATCTTGAGTAGTAGAATCCACGCTTCCTCCAAAGTCACCGCTGAGGTCAAACAAGACATGGTAAGTATCGACGATCGCTTGAACGCCATCATTCGCGAACTGATTGGCAACGGAATCACCCTCGCACAGGCGGTCGAAGCGTTCGAAGGGAAGTACATCGTGGCAGCCATGACGGCGAGCAAAGGCAACGTCACTCAGGCGTCGCGCAAGCTCGGCGTTCATCGCAATACTCTGCACAACAAGCTGCGCACGCAGACGATGCTGAACGGATTCGCGGAATCCGTTCGTCCGGTTCGCCGGCGCATCTCGCACAAGCGGGTGTCTGCTCCGGCGACTCGCCCGAGCAAGAGCCCCCGCACATCGCGCTGATTCGATCGGAGGGAGCCCTGGCACGCTCTCTGGCTGACCCGCAACGTCCCGAATTGCACCAGGCAATCATCGCGCTTCTCCGCCAGCGCGGAAGCCGTCTCCTCGCCATCAAGGACATCCACGAGCGCCTCGATGATGCCGAGGTGAAGCTCGAAGAGGTGGAGCGCGCCGTCGAGGAGCTCGAACAGGACGGCGTCATCATCGCCGTGCGCGGCAAGAAGTACTCGCTGCTCGAGTTCACGCCGTATCACGCCGGCTCCATCAAGGTCTTCAACGACGGCCACGGCAACGTCCTCGGCGCACCCAGCGAGCCCGACACCTACATCGATCGCCGTCACATGAAGGGCGCGATGAACGGCGATCTCGTCGTCGTGCGCGTGGAAAAAGGGAAGCGCCGCAGAATCCGCGACCGCGAGTACGTCGACGGCGAAGTGATCCGCATCCTCCGCCGCGCGCATCGCACGGTCGTGGGCCGCTTCCACGACGACGAGCGACCGTACGTCGTGCCGTTCGACATCCGCATCGACAACGACATCCTCATCGATGAAGACGGCACGCTCGATGCCCGCGACGGCGAGATGGTGAACGTCGAGATCGATCGCTATCCCGATCGCTCCACGCAGTTCGCCCACGGCCGCGTCGTCGAGGTCCTCGGATTCATCGGCGATCCCGGCGTCGACATCGAAGTCGTGATCCGCAAGCACCACATCCCGCACGAGTTTCCCGAAGAAGTTCTGCGCGCGGCCGATGCCATCGAAACCGAAGTGCCGCAGGACGTCATCGCACAACGCGTCGATCTGCGCGACCGCAACATCGTCACCATCGACGGTGAGACCGCGAAAGATTTCGACGACGCCGTCGAAGTGCAGGCACTCCCGAACGGCAACTATCTCCTCGGCGTCCACATCGCCGATGTCGCGCATTACGTCACCGAAGGCAGTGCGCTCGATGCGGAAGCGTTCGAGCGCGCGACCTCCGTGTACTTTCCGGGACGTGCGATCCCGATGCTGCCCGAGCGGCTCTCGAACGGCATCTGTTCGCTGAACCCGAAAGTCGAGCGGCTCACGTTCTCGTGCGAGATCGAAGTCGATCCGAAGGGCCGCTTCGTCGATCACAGGATCTACAAGTCGGTGATCCGCACGCGCGAGCGGATGACGTACACGGAAGTGAACGCGATTCTCACCGCACGCACGCCGGAACACGAACAGCGCTACGGATACCTGATCCCCGACTTCGAGCGGATGCACACGCTCTACGAGATCCTGCGCTCGAAGCGCGAGCAGCGCGGCTCGATCGATTTCGATCTGCCCGAGGCTGAGGTGATTCTCGACAAAGCCGGGGACATCGAGGCCATTCGCGGGACGGAGCGCAATGTCGCGCATCGCCTCATCGAAGAGTTCATGCTCGCCGCAAACGAGACCGTCGCGCGCGAGCTCGTGCTCGCGAATCAGCCCGGCATCTATCGCGTCCACCATCCGCCGGACGCGCAGAAGCTCGAAGACCTGAAAGAGATCCTCAAAGAGTTCAAGCTCAAGCTGCGCGGCAACGTCGAGGAGATCCGTCCCGGCGAGCTGCAGCGCGTGTTGAAGGAAGCCGCCGGACGTCCCGAGGAACGGTTCCTGACGAACCTCGTGCTGCGGTCGATGAAACGCGCCTTCTACTCCGACGAGAACGACGGACACTTCGCGCTCGCATTCGAGCACTACTGCCACTTCACCTCACCGATCCGCCGCTATCCCGATCTGATCGTGCACCGGCGACTGCTCGAGCTGATCACGAGCGGACCGCTGCACGGCGACCGACGCACGGAAGTCGAGCGCTCGCATCCGACGTACGCGCTGCAGTCGAGCGAGCGTGAGCGACGCGCGGAGGAAGCGTCGCGCGAAGTGATGGAGTGGAAGAAAGTCATCTTCATGCGCGACAAGATCGCCAACGAGTACACCGGCATCGTCACCGGTGTCGCGCCGTTCGGACTCTTCGTCGAGCTCGACGAGATCTTCGTGCAGGGCATGGTTCCGGTCGCGACGATCGGCGGTGATTTCTGGCGCTATCACGACAAGGAGCACGCCATGCGCGGTGAATCCACCAACCGCGAGCTCCGCCTCGGCGACCCGGTCAAGATCCGCGTCGAGTCGATCGACGAGGACCGGCACCAGATCGAGTTCCGGCTTTTAGAGGTTCGGGGCACGAGCATTCGCGAGAGGGAAGGGCGCTGACGCGAATGTTGCTGGTTGCTGGTTCGTGGTGACTCAGCGCGAGGACGTGAGTCTCGCGCGGAATGACCTTGAACCAGTAACCAGTAACCAGTAACGCCTTCAGCATCATCACGCTGGTCCGTCAGTTGCTAGGCGGTGTATTGTTAATTCGCCATGGCCGACCGCAACGATGTGACGGCGCGCCTTCGACACCTGGTCGATCAGCGCGTGGCATTGGAAACCAAGCTCCAGAATGAGCCAGGGGAGCTCTCCGACGCCAGGTCGCGGGAGTACGACATGCAGTATCAGTCGCTCCAGCGGCAACTCTCCTCCACCTTCAAGGTTTCGACCGAGAATCAGGATCGCGTCACGACGATGCTGGAGATGATGCGCATTCTCGAGAATCGCCTCGTCTATCTGCAGAACTTCATCGTCGATCCCACCTCCGAAAACCGGATCCTCGCGCAGCTGGTCACTCGCTTCATCGATGACATAGGCCACGACCGCAGCTCCGTGCTCACGTCACTCGAAGCGCTCTACTATCGCGCTGTCGCGGCGCTGTACGGCGGCGACCTTGCGAAGGCGCGGGAGGGGTTCAGCGCGGCGTGTGCTTCCGAGGAGTCGGATGAGGCGAACGACATCAAATACAAGTCGTATGTGATCCTCGGGCACCTTTCGCACGAAGAAGCCGACTACGCCAAAGCGAAAGACCTGCACGATCAGTCGATGCGGTATTCGGCGAACGACAACGTGACGGCGCAGGCTTTGGCGCTGAAGGCGCTGAATTCGTATGCGTTGCAGGATCACGACGACGCGCTGCATCTCTTTCAGGAAGCGCTTGGTTTGTTCGATGAGAACAAGCCGTTCTTCAACTCGTACTTTTTCAGGAACGCATTGCTCTTCTGTGGCGCGATCCATTTCGATCGCCGCGACTACGCACAGGCGGAGTCGTTCTACGGTCGCGTGGTGAGCAACGTCGATCAGAGCTCGTTCGACTTCTTCGACGCGCTCTCGCACCTCGGCCGTATCTATTACGCGCAGGAGAAGTATCAGGACGCGGTGTCGTCGTTCGAGCGCGCGGTGCAGACGCATCGCTTCAGCGAGAACGAGTACGTCGTCGATACCTGGTTCTGGATCGCGCGCTGCCATCTGCGGCGCAATGAGTCGGGCGAGGCGCGCAAGTACCTCGAGAAGATCGCGGCGACTGACGTGCGCTACGAGAAAAAGCCGCAGGCCGCCGAACTGCTGCAACGAATCGCGTGAACGTAGACGAATTCGAACGTCTGGTCGTCGATGCGCTCCTCGCGGGCGACGATCCGATCCTTGCAACGCTGCGCGAGCAATACGCCGCGGCGACCGTTCGCGAGCGCGAGAAAACGGGCAGCGGGTTCGTGACGCGCTTCGACGTGCCGTCGACCGTGCCTGCGATCGAGCGGAAACTCCTGCACCTCGATGATCTGCAGGTGCAGCTCGAAGGTGCGTCGACGCCGGCCGAGACGTCCGTACACGTGCACAAAGGACGTCTGAGCGCGTTCGAGTGTTTCGTCTACGACGGTGCGTTTCCCGAAGCGCCGGTGATTCAGTCGGCGTGGTTCTACGGGACCGAGCGACATGACGGGATCACGCCGGAGTTGCTGGCGGAGCGCGACGTCGAAGAGTTGCTGGAAGAGGACGAGTAGTTACTTCGCAACGACCGCATCACTGTACTGGTCGTACAGCGACGTCACCCAGATCTCCGGCCGCTTCTGTCCCTGCGGCCACTCGAACTGCAGCGGCTGGTTCACGTTGCCCAACACGCGATCACCCACCATCACACGCAACTCGGCCGGCTCGCCCGTTGCTGCATCGCGTGCGGTCACGGTGATCGTGTTCATGCCGGGTTTCAGCTGATCGGCGGCGGGCGACATTTCGACGATCGCTTTCGGTACGTCCATCTCGATCGGGATCGTCAGCGGCTTGTAGCCGGTCGCGTTCAGCGTCACGGTCGGCGCACCGATGTCGCGATGCCCGTCGGCGTTCGGGACGCGCATCAAGCCCGCGCGCCAATTCGACGGATACCCCGCGGTCGGAAT
>DASYLL010000431.1:0-11520 GCA_036009605.1 Thermoanaerobaculia bacterium
CGTTCCTCGTCAAGCCGAACGACAAGCTGACCATCACGCCGCGCCTCCTTTATCAGGAGGTCGACATGGACGGCTGGAACCGCATCGACGCGTACAACATCCTCGGGAACCCCTACACCACCACGCGTCCGAAAGTGACGCTCGGCGATCGCGAGCAGTTCACGCAGATCGACGAGCCGTTCACCGACGAGTTCCTCCTCGGCGATCTGAACCTCGCCTACGAGATCAACGACGATCTGACGCTGACCTCCGTCACGTCGTACACCGATCGCGACGTGCTCGTCGTCCGCGACGCCACCTCGCTCACCGGCAGCATCACGGGCGGCTCGTTCGGCGCTCCCGCCAGCGTCTACACGATCGACGCGCCGCTCTACGACGCGACGCAGGCGAAAGGCTTCACGCAGGAGCTGCGACTCTCCGGAGAACGCGGCGCGGTGCAGTGGGTCGGCGGCGTCTTCTACACCGACACCGAGCGCGACTACACGCAGAATCTGCAGGTTTTCGGATTCGAAGATCAGTGCAAGGTCGTCAACTGCGGACCGCTGAGCAATGTGCCGACCGCCGGAACGAAACTGGCGAACAAGGACGAGCTGTACAAATCCGATCTGCACTACGACTACACGCAGAAAGCGATCTTCGGCGAAGCAACATGGACCGTCAACGATCGCTTCGACGTCACCGGCGGCCTGCGCTACTACGACTTCGAAGAGAGCCGCTCGCAGATCTTCGACGGACTCTTCGCCGATCCAATCGACAGCACCGGCACGGTCAGCGCCGACGGCATCGCACCGCGCGTCATCGTCAGCTACAAGCTGAACGAGAACACGCGCCTCAATGGCCAGATCGCGAAAGGCTTCCGTCTTGGCGGCATCAACGATCCTCTCAACCGCCCGCTGTGCACGCCGGCGGATCTCGAGACCTTCGATGGCCGCCAGAACTGGGGAGACGAAACGCTCTGGAACTATGAAGTCGGTTCCAAGTCGTCGATCATGGGCGGCCGCGGCACGTTCAACGCCGCGCTGTTCCGCGCCGACATCGAGGATCTGCAGGCCACCGTCACCGCCGGCTCCTGCTCCTCGCGCGTGGTCTTCAACGTTCCGAAGGCGCGCAGCACCGGCGCTGAGATCGAGTTCGAGCTCGCACCGAACGATTCCTTCGACTTCGCGATCTCCGCGACCAAGGTCAACGCCGAGCTCCGCTCCACGCTCACGTCCACCGACAGTGCCGGCAACGTCACCGTCGTCGGCGGCCTCGAGGAAGGCAATCGCCTCCCCACCGTCCCCGAGTTCCAGATGGCCGCGGCTGCGTCGTATCACTGGCGCACGACCACGCTCGCCGGCTACGTGACCGGCGCGTACCAGCACATCGGCTCGCGCTACACGCAGATCGGCGATCAGGCGGAAGGCTTCGGCACGGTCAACCTGAATTCGTTCGGAAACCCCGGCATCGGCGGTCCGTTCACGCAGAGCACGTTCGTCTTCGATCCGAAACTGCCGGCGTACGACATCGTCAACCTGCGCTTCGGCGTCCTGAAGAACAACTGGGACACTGCGCTCTTCGTCAACAACGTGACGGACGAGACCGCGTACCTCGCGCTCGATCAGGAGCGCGGCACGCGCGCCCGCGTCGGCTATCTCACCAATCAGCCGCGCACGATCGGTGTCAGCACGCGCGTGACGTTCTGAGCTAATCTCTCTCGAGTCGCGGAGGCACCACGCCTCCGCGACTTTCTCCCTTCACCATGTCGATCTCCCGCAGGACGTTCCTCGGAACCGTCGCCGCACTTCCGCTCGCGGCGCATGCACTCGCAAACTCAACGACCCCGCCCCACATCGCCGTCATCGGCGCAGGTGCATTCGGCGGATGGACCGCGTTGCATCTCCGCCGCCTCGGCGCGAAAGTCACGCTCGTCGATTCGTGGGGACCCGGCAACTCACGCTCCAGCTCCGGCGGCGAAACACGCGTGATCCGCGCGATCTACGGACAGGATCGTCCGTACGTCGAGATGGTGAAGCGCGCGTACGAGTTGTGGTCCGAGCTCGATGAGACGCTCTACGTCGAGACCGGCGCGCTCTGGATGCATCGAGGCGACGACGCGTACGTTCGCTCGTCGCTGCCGATCCTGAAAGAGCTCGGCTTCCCCGTCGATTCACTCACGATCGACGAAGCGCGTCGACGCTATCCGCAGATCGACTATCGCGGCGTGCAATCGATCTGGTTCGAGCGTCGCGCCGGCGCGTTGTCCGCGCGTCGCGCATGCGTCTCAGTGCGCGATGCATTTCAGAAAGCAGGCGGCACGTATCGCACCGCGTATGTGGAGCCCGGCGCAATCGCGAACGATTCACTCTCGTCCATCAAACTCTCCGATGGCACGACTCTCCACGCGGATGCATTCGTCTTCGCCTGTGGTCCCTGGCTCGGCAAGCTCTTCCCCGACGTCCTCGGCGACACCATCCGTCCAACGCGCCAGGAGGTCTACTACTTCGGCGTACCTCGCGGATCGGAGCGCTACTCGCCCGCACAATTTCCGATCTGGATCGACTTCGGCGAGCGCATCGTCTACGGCATTCCCGACATCGCCGGACGCGGATTCAAAATCGCGGACGACACCCGCGGCGAGCCGATCGATCCGACCGATACCGATCGCACGCCATCCGCCGAAGGCATCGCTCGCGCGCGACACCTCATCGCCGAACGTTTCCCCGAGCTCGCCAAAGCGCCGCTGATCGAAGCGCGCGTCTGCCAGTACGAGAACAGTCCCGACGGACACCTCATCATCGATCATCACCCGCGTGCGAAGAACGTCTGGTTCGTCGGCGGCGGCTCCGGTCACGGCTTCAAGCTCTCACCCGCCGTCGGCGAGATGGCCGCGCAACGCGTGCTCGCCGGCAAGGAAGTGCCGAAGCTCTTTCTACTCGAACGACTGCGCGACACGAAAAAGCCAACGACGCAATTCGATACCTGATGTCAATGCACGTGCGGCGTTTCGACCTTCGTTTCCGGCGCGGCGGTCTTCTTCACCTGCTCCAACCGCCCCATCCCTTCGACCGCACGCGCGCGTCCCGGCGTACGATCCAACACCAATTGATACGCGGCCGCCGCGTCACTCACGCGACCCGCGGCAACCAACTGCTCCGCGAGCAGTTCCGCTGCCGGCTTCGCAACGATGGGCGGTCCGAACTCGAGCGGCATTGCGCTCTCCGCTTTCGCCGCGCTTTCGAGTATCGCGATCGCCGCATCGCGTTTGCCCGCTGCGACCAGTTCGAGCGCTTCGACCTCCTGCAGCATCACTTCATCGCGAATGCGTTCCGCCGGATTCGTATCGCTGCGACGCGCTGACGCCGCGCTCGCCTGCAACGCGCGCAGCCGTTCCGCCGCTGCTTTCAGCGCCGCGGCATCACCGCGCTGTGAGGCATCGAGTGCATCCGTGTACGCCATCGTGTACTGCGCGCGCGGCGCGGTCACGCCGGCAGGAATCGCGGCCGCATCCGCCTTCGTCAGCGGCAAACCCGCCGCGACGAGCTGCGCGCGCATCTCCGCATATTCGACGAGCCGATACCGTTGCGTTTCCGACGGCGCACCCGGAATGAACTTCTCGACGAACGCCGACGCGCGACAAACCTCGAGCGCCTTTCGCGCATCCGCGATGCGTCCCTTCTGCAGCAGCCCGTAGTGCAGCCACGTCGGATAGTGGCCGCAATCATTCGCGGGCCGGCTCACCGCGGCGCGTTGCTCATTCACGACATCGATGGCGCGGCGATTCGCGGCGATCACGTCATCCCACATCCCCATCGCCACGAAGATGTGCGACGTCATGTGCAGCGCATGCCCCGCATTCGGCGCGACGTCGCCGTACAGCCGCGCCGCGCGCATGCCCAACGGCGCGTGTACTGGATCGTCGTACGAGTGAATCAGGTAATGCAGCACACCCGGGTGCTTCATGTTCGCGGGGAACACCTCTTCGAGCAGCGCCGCCGCGAGCATGTAGATCGCGAAATCGCGGCCTTCGTGCGCGGTGCCGAGGAGGGAGAGGGCGTAGAAGGCGCGGGCATCGATGTCGTCCGGATAGCGCGCGTGCAAGGCAGCCATCGCGTCCGCGTACAGAAAATCGCGCGCGTTTTTCTCGCCTTCACCGTAGAGCACATCAAGCGTGCGGAGGTAATCGCGCTCGCGCTCCGTCGGCGTCTTCGCGAACCGTTCCGCCGGCGTCGCGCCGAGCTTCGCCAGCACCGCCCGCGCCGCCTCGCGATCCTGCTGGAACCAGATCGGATGCGTGTGCGTCATCGCCTCGCCCCAGTACGCCATCGCGAACGCGGGATCGGCCTTCTGCGCCTCCTGAAACGCCTCTTGGGCAAACTCGTACTCGAAGTTGTGCAGCAGCGCCATGCCGCGCGCGAACGCGTGCTGCGCCTCCGGCTTCCCGGAGTTGGCAAACGTGACGGTGCCGACTTCTTTCTGAGCGAACAGCGGCAGGGCGAAGAGCGCGAGGATCAGAATGCGACGCATCACTCGATGATAGCGCCTCGCTGCACGACCATCTCGATCGAGCGCGTGTTCGCGATCGGCTCCAGCGGATTCTTCGACAGCACGACCAGATCCGCGCGCATCCCCGGCGCGATCGAGCCGAACTCCTTCTCGCGCTTCAGCGCGCGCGCCGCGTCGTACGTGGCCATGCGGAGAATGGCCATCGGCGCGATGCCCGCGTCCGCGAGCAACTGCATCTCATCGTGCAGACTCGCGCCGGGCACGATCCACGGCGTCGGCGTGTCGGTGCCGGTCACGAGATGCACACCCGCGTCATGCATCTTCTTCGTCAGACGCAGGAGAATCGGCCACGCCTTCTGCGAGCGCGCGTACTCGTCCGGGGTCCAGCCGTTCGTGAATCGTCCCGCCGGCCATCCCTTGCGCACTTTTTCGGGCAACAACGCGTTGTCGGGATTCGCGGTGTAGCGCGCATCGTCGCCCCAGAACTTCGTGTGCATCGCCATCAGCGTTGGATCGACAACGACCTTGTGCTCGACGAGCGCAACGATCATCTCGTCGATCGCTTTCTCGTCGAGATGTTCGAGCCAGTACACGCGCGCCATCATCCCGCCCGGCGCATTCGCGCGCGCCGACTCCACCATGTACTCGCTCGACCACGGCGCTGCATGCTCGACTCCATCGATCCCCAGCCGCGCCGCCGCGGTCCACGTCGTGCGCTGCAGATGACCGATCACCGGCAAGCCCAGTCCGTGCGCTTCGTCGATCGCGGCCTCGACGAAATTCGAGGGCATCGACGCATACACCTTGATCGCATCGACGCCCGCCATCGCCTGCCAGCGAATCTCTTCGCGAATCGCATCCTCGCTGCGCACGATCACGAACGGCTCGGGCGGAAACTCGGAGCCGATGAGAATGCGTCCCGCCGTGAAGATCTCCGGCCCCGGAACTTTGCCCGCACGCACGAGATCGCGCAGCAACACGGCGTCCGCGGTCTCGGCACCCGGATCACGCACGGTCGTCACGCCGAAGCGCAGAAACAACTGCAGATGTTCGAGCGCCGCGTCGCGGTCATAACGCGGCTCGATCTCCCCCTTCTCGTCCCACGGATGCAGCAGCAGATGCGCGTGCATGTCGGTGAGTCCGGGAATCACGAACTTTCCTCGCGCATCGATCACATGCGCGCCCGCCGGATGCCTCGCCGCATCCGCCGCAACGACCTCGACGATCGCTCCATCGCGTACGATCACGTCGACATTCGCACGCGGGGCCGCACCGGTGCCATCGATCACCGTCGCGTCATGCAGCACGAGCCCATGCGCCGCGACGCTCTCCGCCGCCACCTTGGCCTCGAACCGCTTCTCCATCGCCGCAACAAACTCGCGATACCCCTCGGGATCGACAAAGTTCCCGCTCTTCCGCTTCTCCTCCAGATCGAAGAAGCCACCATGCGACCCGAGAAAAATCTTCGGCCGCAGCGCCTTCAGCGTGACGAACTGACGCCGATAGTCTTCGATGACATTCGGATCCTTCGGATTGTCGACGAGCTTGTAACTCTCCGGCACCGACGGGCTGCAGAGGAACACGGCGTCGCCCATCGTCCAGGTCGTGCAGCCGCGCGTGTGACCCGCCGTGATGTGCGCCGTCAACGAGATGCCACCGAGCGTCACACGCTCGCCATCTGCGACCTTTCGATCCGCAACGATCGGCGGAAACGGAAAACGATTGCCGAACTGCGGATCGTTCAACCCGCCCGCCGCATACGCCGGTGCCTCGAGCGCGCTCGAAACAAACTGCGCACCCGTCTCACGCTTCAGCTCCGCGAGTCCCGCCGCATGATCGTAGTGCGCGTGACTGCCGATCAGAATGCGCACGTCCTTCACCTTGAATCCGAGTCGCTCGATGTTCGCTCGAATCATCGGCGCGGTTTCCTCGAAACCACCGTCGAGCACGATGTGTCCCTTCGGCGTCGTGATGAGATACGACGTGATGTCTGCCGCGCCGACGTAATAGAGATTCGGCGCGATCCTGAACGGCGGAACCGGCGCGTTCCACGCGCGCGTAACCGGATCCTTTTGCGCGTACGCGACAGTCGTGAGAAGAGTGAGCAGCAGTGTCGTCAGCAGTCTCATGGCGGGAAATGTTAGCGGTCGCATATGGCGGAATCGTGGCGGATTTCTGCTAAGGTCTCGTCAAACTCATGAAAGTCGCATTCATCAAGCCCCCCGTGGGCGGCATCCTCGGATTGGAGATGCTGACCTTCGTCGAGCCGCTCGGCCCCATCTGCGTCGCGGCCTGCCTCGAAGCCGATGGACACGTTTGCAAAGTCATCGACCTCCGCATCGACGGCGAGGAAAAAGGGCTCACCGACTGCCGTTCCTTCGGTCCCGACGTCGTCGGACTGCAGTGCAATTTCACGACCGAGCGCAATCGCACCATCCGTCTCGCACAGCGTATCAAACGCGAGATGCCGAATGCGTTCGTCGTCGTCGGCGGTCACGATGCATCGCGCGATCCCGACTGGTTTCATCACGAAGCCATCGACGCAATCGCGCTCGGCGATGGCGAGGAAGTGCTGCCGCCGCTCGTCAATGCACTGCGCGACGGCCGCGATCTCACGAAAGTCGACGGACTGTGGGTGCGCGAGTCGAAGGACGCCTGGATGTTCACCGGCCACGCGCCGACGCGTCCCAACCTCGACACGTATCCCCTCCCCGCGCGCCATCTCATCGCGCACTACGCCGATCACTACTACATCAACTTCCGCAAACCGCTCGCGCTGATGGAAACTGCGCGCGGCTGTCCCTTCAAGTGCAACTTCTGCTCGGTCTGGAAGTTTCACGAGTCGACGTTCCGCGAGAAATCGCCGGAGCGCGTCGTCCGCGAGCTCGAACAGATCGCCGCGCCGAACATCTTCATCACCGACGACATCTTCTGGATGAACGTGAAGCGCGGCGAGGAGATGGCGAAGCAGATCAAAGCCTCGGGCATCCGCAAATACTTCACGGTGCAAACGCGCACCGACATCATCTGCAAGTTTCCGAAGCTCATCGAACAGTGGAAGGACTGCGGCGATCTGGCGATCTTCCTCGGCCTCGAGTCCGTCACCGACGAAGGGCTGAAGGCGGTCAACAAGAAAAACACCGCCGACAACAACGTTCAGGCCATCAACATCCTCAAAGACCTCGGCGTCGGCTTCACCCCGAACTTCATCGTCGATCCCTCCTGGGACCACGACGATTTCAAACGCCTTCGCGACTGGATCGAAACGATGGGCTGCTACAACAGCGGCTTCTCGATCCTCACGCCGCTCCCCGGCACCGATCTCTGGGACACCGCGAAAACGAACGTGAACACGCACGAATGGGAGATGTTCGACATCGTGCACACGGTCCTGCCGACCAAGCTCCCGCTCGACGAGTTCTACGCCGAATACTCCGCACTCTGGCAACACGCGCTCAACGTGCGTTATCGCTACAAGGGCAAATTCAAAACGTATCTGCAACTCGGCGCCGCGCTCGCGACACGCAAGGTTTCGTTCAAGGCCGTGCGCAGCGGGATGAACATCGCCAAGGTGTTCTCGAAGCCGGAAACCTTCCTGCGCGCGCATCGATAGCTCGCGGTCGCTCGCGTTGTCGGTTGTCAGTTGTCTGCGAGGCGGCGCTCGGGCGAAGATTGCGACAACCGAGAACCGACAACATGATTGCCACTCACGGTCTGACGCACATCAGCCTCGCCGTTCGCGACCCCGACCGGTCCCTCGATTTCTACTCCTCGGTATTCGGCGCCGAGGAGTACTACCGCGACGACGCCAGCATTCAGGCCAAAGGTCCGGGGATGCACAACATCATCGCGTTCGAGCGCGATGCGAAGCACGCCGGGCGCGGCGGCGGCACGCTCCTCCGCCGCGGCCAGTTCGCGCCGGGATTTCCGTTCGCGTACGTCGCCGATCCCGACGGCTACGAGATCGAGATCTGGTTTGAGTGAGTATCGCGACGATCTCGCGTTCATCCACCATGCCGGCTTCTCCGAGTTCGCGACGTCTGCATCCGTCGGCGTGCTTGCGCTACTGCGTGAACGCGGCATTCACGAGGGACTCGTCGTCGACGTCGGCTGCGGCAGCGGCGTTCTCGCCCGCGCGTTGACGCACGCCGGCTACGACATTCTCGGCATCGACGCCTCGCCCTCAATGATCGAGATCGCGCGCACGACCGCACCGAACGCGCGATTCGAGGTCGCGACCTTCGATCGCGCGACATTGCCTTCCTGCGCCGCGATCACAGCCATGGGCGAAGTGCTGAACTACGGGCCACTCGACGCCGTCCGCACGTTCATTCGCAATGCCGCGAACGCGCTCGCGCCCGGCGGCTTGCTGCTCTTCGACGTCGCCGAGCGCGGCTCGTATCCGCCGCACGACGAGCGCCGCATCGGCGGCAGCAACTGGTCCGTGATCGTGATCAAAGACAGCGATGACAAGTCGCTCACGCGTCGCGTGATGACGTTCCGCAAAATCCGCGGCGTCATGCGTCGCGATGAAGAAATCCACACGCTCGAGCTCTACGATCGCGAAGAGCTGCTCGCGATTCTGCGCGATGCGGGATTTCGCGTGCGCGTGCGGCGATCGTATGGAACGTATCGCCTGCCGAAAGGCCACGCCGTTTACATCGCTACGCGTTGAATCGCGAGCGCAGATCCGGCGGAATCAACGGACAGGCCTCTTTCGTCCGCCCGAAAATGCGATAGCGGATTCGCGCGACGAAGTCATACATCGCATCGCGAATCACACGCGGCACGGCTCCGAACACGATCGCGTACACGCGCCACAATCCGCCCAGCCGGTGCGTCACGTGCTTCACGGCATCGGAGCGTGTGAGCGTTCTGCCGTCCGCGGTCTGCACGATCATGCTCGACTTCTCCCCGCCCTCCGGCAGCGGCTCGAAGCGGAATGCCGTCCCGCTGCGATCCTCCGCGAGGATCAATCGCACCGAGCGATGACAGAGACCGCACGAGCCGTCGTAGAGCAACGTGTCTGTCGTCGCCGGCGCGCGGCGCGGCACCCATTCCGGATCGAACGTGAAGAGATGAAGGATGATCATCATGAAACTGAGATCGGCGAAATCGATCAGCACCAACAGGCCAAGGTGCATGCCGAGCGTCGCCAGCCAGATCCAGGGACGGACGCGGCGGAAGAGCGCGAGTGGCGCGCAGAGCAACTCTAATCCGAGGGAGCTCCAGGTCATGAGCTGCAGCAGTTGCGGTGGGAGTGCGAGCATCAACTCCTGCACGAAACTCGGACGCGCGAGCGGATTCGCGAGCACGCGCACCATCGCGGAGCCATCGACCCACGACGGACTGGCGAGTTTCGTCCAGCCGCTGAACGAATAGCCGAGCGACATCACGATCCACATCGCCGCGTAGAGCGCGGGCGGCATGGACCAGTTGCCGCGCGGATCGGTGCGGCCACGCGCCTTCCATGATCCAAACGGCGCCGGTGGCACGAACGCGTGCGCGAGCAGGAGCCATCCCGCATACGGCAACGACGGATTCGCGATCAGCGGATTGCGTCCGAAGAGACACGCGAGCACGTACCAGATCAGGACCGCGGCGATGCGGTCGTACAGACCGATCGCGAAGAAAATCGACGCGATCGCCGCAATGACGACGAGCGGCATGGCGACGTCCGCGAACGCGAGGATGTTCGGGAACAATCGCAGCAACGGACTCGCATCGCGCGGCAGGATCTGTTCGAACACTTCGTGCGCATGTGGGATCAACGCAACGAAATGGATGAAGAGATACGCACCGAAGATCGCGCGTACGATCGAGTACTGGCCGCCGGTCCATCCGGTTTTCATCGGCAGTCTGCCTCGAAACGCGTTTGCATCGTGCCGAGCGATGTTCCCGGTAATGGCTCCAGCTCGACGGCCACAGTGCCAGTGGATTGCAAACCGAGCTCGCGCAACATCGGCGCATCGCCGCAGAGCGCGTAGTGCAATACAGGCTCGCGCAACTCAGGCGGCAGCACGGGACCGTACGCGAGCGCCGCGCCGAACACATTGCGCCGGTTGTACGGTCCGCGAATGCGGGAGTACAGCTTGGGCGTCACTTCGACGCGGCGGTCGCCGAGGTCGAGGAAAAATCGCGTCGAGTACGTTTCGAGTCCCTGTACCGCGGAGAATACTTTCGGTGCAGGCGATGCACCCGTCGCAGCGGCGATCGCCTTCAACGGAAGAAAGCCGAGGAGATCGCCGATCATCTGCGCCGTGCCGAGGACTACCAGGAAAACTGCGGCGCCGACTCTCATGTGTTGACGTCGCGGACATTGACATCGCGACCGAGCAGCAGATCACCGACGCGCAATTCGCGATCGTCCGCGAATCCGCACTTCGCATCCCACGCCTTCGGATTGCGGAACGTGCCGAACATCATGTCCCACAGCGGCAGATCGCCGTAATTGAACGCGTGCAGCCCCTGCTCGTGATGCACGAGATGCGACTCCGGCCGCTGAATCACATAGCCGAGCCAGTACGGCGTGCGCACGTTCCAGTGATAGAACAACTCGGCGACGCCGGTGAGTGTCACCGCGAGCGTCGCTGTTTTCACGTCGAGCCCGACCAGTCCGTACACGATCAGGCTCGACAGGATCCCGTTCGCGACCAGCTCGACCGGATGCTTGTAGAAACTCGTAATGATCTCGATGCGCTGCGGGCTGTGATGGAACTGATGGAACCAGCGCCACAGAAGATCGCTGGCGTGGCGGGCGCGATGCCACCAGTAATAGATGAACGTGATCACGATGTAGCCGACGATTGCGCCGCCGACCGTGCCGAGTCGCTCCGCGGACCATGGCCGATTCTGCGAAAGCCAGCCGTCCCACGTTCTGCCGGCGAGAAACACGATGCCGACCTGCACGAGATTGGCTGCAATCGCGCGCGTCCACCAGCCGCGCACAGTCGGAAACGTGCGGCCGGGCTTCAGCCGCTCCACAATGATCATGGCGATGGCGAGACCGAGGACAGTCAGCGTGACGAACATTGT
>DASYLL010000432.1:0-5986 GCA_036009605.1 Thermoanaerobaculia bacterium
TCGTGAAAAGCAACGCAGGCTTCTCGCGGATCGCGTGGCGGTCGAATCCGATGCGCGTCTTCGCACCCGACAACCATCCGAGCGCTGCCGACTTGATCAGTCCCTGAAAATCGATCGACATTTCGACGTTGCGCATCGCGCGAATCGCATCGACCGCGGCACGCCGTTCGCGCGGCCACTTCTTCATGCGCACCGGGATCGTCTTCACGCCGGCGACGATCTCGACGAGCTCGCGGTACGGCACCTCAACGACCCAGGTGATGTCCGCGCTGTCTTTCAACGACAGTACCGCGGGGATCGTGTGAATGACGTCGCCGAGGGCGGAGAGTCGGAGGACCAGGAGCCGCGGACGGGCCATCCTTCAGCCTTCCGCCTTCATCCTTCTCAACATCTCCGTCGTCGAATGGTCCTTCGGATCTCCAACGATCACGACCTGTCCGCCATACGCCTTCACGATCTCCGCTTCGGGCACCGAGTCCGCCGTGTAATCGGTCCCCTTGCACTGGAAGTTCGGATGCAACACCTGCAACAATCGCGACGGGCTGTCTTCGTGGAAGATCGTGACGTAGCCGACGCCGCGAATCGCGGAGATGATCTCCGCGCGTTCGTTCTCCGGCATCACCGGCCGTCCCTCGCCCTTGAGACCGCGCACCGAGGCATCGCCATTCACGCCGACTACGAGAACGTCGGCGACGCGCGACGCATCCTGTAGATAGCGGATGTGGCCAACGTGCAGCACGTCGAAGCAGCCATTCGCGAACGCGATCGTTCTGCCCTTTGCACGCTCTGTCGCAAGCGCGTCGAGCAGCGCATCCTCGGTGAGCACCGGCGCGTTCATTCGTTCAGATCCTCATCGCGCTGGATCGCATGCGCGAGCTCGTCATTCGAGACCGTCGCGGTTCCCATCTTCATCACAACGATCCCGCCCGCATAGTTCGCAAGCTTCGCCGCCTCGGCAAATGACGCCCCCCCCGAGAGCGCGAGCGTGAATGTCGCGATGACCGTGTCGCCGGCACCGGTGACGTCGGCGACCTGATCGGTCCCGGAGACCTGAATGAGCAACGGCGCCTCCGCATCGCGCTCGAGCAACGCCATCCCTCGGCTGCCGCGCGTGATCAGCACCGCATCCGAGTTCAACCCTTGCTGCAGCTTGCGCGCGACGTCGCCGATGTTTTCTTCTTCGCCATTCCAGAGCGACGTGTCCGCGGCTGCTGCGGCTTCCTCTTCGTTCGGAGTCGCAGCGGTAACGCCGGGATAACTGAGGAGTTGATAACGCGAATCGAGCGTGACCGCTTTTCCCTGCGCGCTCGCCGTCAGGCTGGACACGACATCAGGACGAACGACGCCGTAACCATAATCGCTGATCAGGGCCGCGTGACTGCGCGAGATCGCATCGCGAAGAATCGTCGCGAAGCGCTCAGCCTCTTCGTCCGTCATCACGAAGCTGTCTTCGATGTCGTAACGCACGATCTGCTGTCGACTCGAATGTGGCATGCCGCCGAGGATGCGCACCTTCGTCGGCGTGTTGTAGCGATCGGTGCGGAGGATACCGTCGCAATCGATGCCCTGCGCGCAGAGGTGCGCGACGAGCGTCTGTGCGGCGGAATCGGTGCCCAGAACCGAGACCGGAACCGGGATGCCGCCGAGGGAGTCGATGTTGTTGATGGCATTGCCGGCGCCGCCGAGCAGGACGTCGTCGCGGTACTGGCGGAGGATGAGCACAGGCGCCTCGCGCGAGATGCGCTTGGGCGTGCCGTAGATGAAACGGTCCGCTACGATGTCGCCGTAGACGACGACGAGCTTCCCCTTCATCGCTTCCGTGAGCTGTAAAAGGCGGGAGCGGCTGAACACGCGCGAAGTCTAAAGGATCAAGGATGCAGAATGAACGCAAGCTCGTGGAAGGCTTGCACTTCTACCATGAGGGGCCGTACGTCGTGTTCACCGAGCTGTACCTGAAGGAACGGGGCTATTGCTGCGAATCGGGCTGCCGGCATTGCCCGTACGGGTTCAGGCGCGACAAACGCGCCGACGTGCCGGAAACGGTGCCTGGAATCGACGGAGACGACACGCAATAACGTTCATTGCGTCGACACGGCCCGCGCCTTATCCTGCGCCGGTCATGAAGCTCCAGGTACTCTCTCATGCGGGACTTGCCGTCACGCACGGCGATACGCAGTTGCTTTGCGACCCGTGGATCGTGGGCAGTACCTACTGGCGCTCCTGGTGGAACTACCCGCCCGTTCCGCGCGCACTGGTCGATTCGCTGCGACCCACCCACATCTATCTGACGCACATCCACTGGGATCATTTCCAGGGAGCGTCGCTCGAAAAATTTGCGCGCGAGACCCCGATCATCGTCCCCAGCGGACCCTACGACCGGATGAAGCGCGACCTCGGCTACCTCGGCTTCACCAACGTCATCGAGCTCGGCCACGGCAAGAAGTATTCGCTCGCCCCCGATTTCTCCATCGTCTCGTATCACTTCGGCCTGTTTCTCGACAGCGCAGTCGTCATCGAATGCGACGGCGTGACGATCTTCAACGCCAATGACGCGAAACTCATGGGCATGCCGCTGCGTCAGGTCCTGCGGCGACATCCGAAGATCGACTTCGTCCTGCGCAGCCATTCCTCCGCCAACTCGCGCCTCTGCTATGAAGTCATGGACGGTCCCGGCGTCGTGCTCGATGACCAGAGCAGCTACCTGAAGAGCTTCGCGAAATTCACGCAGCGAACGGGCGCACGCTACGCGATTCCATTCGCCAGCAACCACTGCTTTCTGCACAAGGAAGTGTTCGCATTCAATCGCACGATCACAACGCCGATCGACGTGCGCGATCACTTCGCGCAGAACGGAATCGCGTCGCCGACCGTGCAGATCATGACTCCCGGTTCCACGTGGTCTCAGCAGGACGGCTTCCAGTCCGATGGTGAAGACTTCTTCGAAAATCGCGAAGAGCGCCTCGCCGAATACGCCGCCGCGAAGAAGGAAAAGCTCGAAACGTTCTACGAGCAGGAAGCTCGCGCGGAGATTCCGCTGGCGGACGTGCAGAAGTACTTCACCGCGTTCAGCGCCGCGCTCCCACGCTTCGTGCGGCGGCTCTACCGCAAACATCCGATCACGCTGGTGTTGCTTGCCGGCGAGCGGGAAACGATCTTCGAAGTATCGCTGCACGACGGCTCCGTGCGGCAGCTCGAGTCGTATGACGGCGTTGCGAATCCGATCCAGATTCACACGTCTGCGCTGATCATGGCTCACTGCATTGCGTACGACCTCTTCTCGCACCTGCCGATCAGCAAACGCGTGAAGTACCGCGTGATGCGCAGGACGAAGCGCTACGTGCAGATGCTGAACATGCTGTTCAATCTGTACGAATACGACATGCTCCCGCTGCGGCGTAATTTTTCGGGTCGGTCGGTCGGCAGCTGGATCACGCGCTGGCGTGAACTGCTGCTGTACGGCCGCATCGCGTTCGACCTGGCGATCCGGCGTCGCCTCGATCCTCTGCGCTACATCTGAACAGGTGTCGCGGCGGCAGTGGAGAGATCCGCTTCGCGCAACTCGGTCTTCTCATTGCCGGTGAGCACGTTCTCGACGTCGATCAGCAGGTACACCTCTTCGCCGAACGGGATCACCGCAATCAACAACTCCCCGCGAATCCCGCGCACGATCGGGGGCGGCGGCAACAGCGCATCCGGCGCCACGTTCACAATCCGGCGCACTTCATCGACCTTCAATCCCATCACGCCCGCGGTCGTGTGCGTGATCAGCACGAGCGGCTCCGCCATCCCCTCGAGTTTCGGATAGAGCCGCTGGCGCAGGTCGATGATCGGAATCACTTCGTTGCGCAGCACGACGATGCCTTCGATGAACGCAGGCGCGGTCGGCACGGTCGTCGAGCCGGTGTACGGCACGATCTGTCGTACGGCCATGATGTCGAGCACGAACGTCTCGGGACCGACGCGGAATGTGATCATCCGGAGCGTGGCGTCGGCCATGGCTCAGTTCCTCACGCGGAACTTCCGCACTTCGCCTTCGAGGCTGCGGATGGCGTCATTGAGCAGCGTGATCGCCTCGCTCATGTCCCCACCCATCGTCCGATTCCCCTCGGCGATCGCGCGAACCTGCTGCATCGTCGCGACGATCTTCTCGCTCTCGTTCGACTGCCCCGCGGCGACCTGGAAGATCTCGTGGATCATCTCGATCATCCGCTCGGCCGCGGCGGAGATCATCGACGAGCCCGACTTCTGCTCGACCATCGCCTGACGCACGTACTTCGTCACTTCGCGCATCGACTCGACGGCCTTCATGATGTGATTCGAGCCCTGCGCCTGCTGCCGCGTCGCCGCGTTGATCTGGCCGACCATCGACTGCAGACGTTCGACCGCGCGCGTGACCGTTTCGCTGCCTTTGGCCTGCTCGCGCGTCGCGCCCGCGATCTCTTTGCCCATGTTCGAGGCTTTCGATGCGGAGTCGAGAATGTTGTTCAGCGCCTTGCCCGCTTCATGCGAGAGCGCGACACCGTTCTCGACGAGCGACGAGCCCGCGGACGTTGCTTTGAGTGCGTTCTCGACCTCTTCCTGCACGGCGCGAATGAGGTTCGCGATGTCGCGGGTGGACGAAGCCGTTCGCTCGGAGAGATCGCGAATCTCCGCGGCAACGACCGAGAATCCTTTGCCGTACTCGCCCGCCTGCGCGGCGAGAATCGCGGCGTTCAGCGCGAGCAGATTCGTCTGCTCCGCAACGTCTTCAATGACGTTGAGGATCTTGCCGATCGCGATCGAACGGTCGCCGAGGCGTCCGACGACGGTGTTGGCTTCGACGACGGACTGGCGGATCTGCTCCATGCCGTCGATCGTTTCGCGCACGGCGCGCATTCCTGATTCCGCGGCGTCGGCGACGGCGAGCGTCAGGTCGTACGAGCGCGCGGCGTTTGCCTCGACCTGCGCGATCGAGGCCGACATTTCCACCATTGATGACGAGGTGTCGGTGACGAAGCTCGTGAGATAGACGACGTTCTGGTCCACCTCATTAATGGAGGAGACCATCTGGCTCGTTGCCGATGCCGTGTCTTCGACCGAGGTGAAGAGCGTGTCGGTGTGGCGACTGACTTCTTCCATCGACGCGACCATCTCGAGCATCGAGGACGACGTCTCTTCCGACGACGCGGAAAGCGCTTCGACGTTGTCCGTGATCTTGCGAACGCCGCCGTTGAGCTGATCGATCGAGTTGTACGTTTCGTCGATCACCGAACGCTGTTCGTCGACGCGCGAGATCACCATCTGCGAGCGGCTGTCGACGGTCTCGACGACCGACTTGAGCTTCGCCTGCGACTGCATCAGGTTTTTGACCGTCTTCTCGAGGTCTCCCGCCATCGCGTTGAACGCCTCGGCCAGGCTGCCGATCTCATCGCCCGAACCGACTTCCGCGCGTTGCGTGAGATCGCCCTTCGCGATCTGCTGCGCGGTCGTGACCAGGGCGAGAATCGGACGAACGATGAACTGCGATGCGAACCACGCCAGGATGCTCGCCAACGCGAGGATGAGCGCGGTGATCGCGAGGTTCCACGTCCACATCGACGACAGCGCTTTCTGCGCCTGAACCTCGTTCATCAGCAAACGGAAGTAGCCCTTCGGCTTCCCCGTCGCCTCGGCCGTCTCGAAGAACGGGACGGTGTAGACGTGCAGGTTCTCGCCGACGGCCTGTCCTTCTTCCGGTGCGGGCTGGCGTCCACGGACTGCTTCAGGTACCTCTGGTCTCGAGGCCGCGAGGATCTTGCCGTTGCCGTCGAGGAACTCCGCGTATTCGACGGACTGGTTCTGCGCGAGCTTGGTGACGATCGCTTTCAGATCGTCCGTCAGACCGAAGATGACGTAGTAGCCGGCCGTTGCTTCGATCGCGCGCGCGATGGCCGCGCCCTGCTCCACGGTCTGCTGGATCATCGCCTTGCGAACGAGATACTGCTGCAGCAAAAGCAGCAGCAACGCG
>DASYLL010000433.1:0-16281 GCA_036009605.1 Thermoanaerobaculia bacterium
AAAATCCGATGCAACAACGCGCGTATGTCGCCAATGACCTCGTCGGTCTCTTCGAGCACGCGCAATGCAATGTATCCGAAAACAGGAGCGGCCATGAGTGTGACGAAGCCCACGACAGGTCCGAACACCCAGCCCGCCCACAGTGCGAACGCAATGTACGTCAATGGATAGAGCGCCAATGCCGCGAGAAATTTCATCGTCGCGAGCACGCTGCTCTCGCCTTTCGCAAATCGTTTCGCCAAAGCATCGACGAGCCGAAACGTCGGCCAGTGAATGATTGCGCCAACGATCGCAAGCGGCAGCAACACGATGACTCGAAAAAGACGTCGCGCATCAATGGCAGGCTCGAGCTCGTGAACCTCGAGCTTCGCGCGCCGCAATTGCGCTTCGAACCGCCTTATCGAATGTTGCAGCTTCATCAGGCGCGCAGGATCGGTCTTGCAGAGATAGTGATAGCCCTCGAGAAACCGTCGCCGCATGTCGAACTCTTCGATGAGCGGCTGGTCGTCATCGGCCGTGAAAATGTCCTCCGCGCGTGCGATCAAATCGAGCGCAGCGTGCGACTCGGCTTGCAGCGTCACCGCATCGAGTCCTGCATCGATCGCCGCCGTCAACTTCTCGACGCCATCCACAGGCGGCTCGCCTTCAGTCGCCATCGTGCGCACCTGAATCGGCTCGCCGAACAACACCAGCGCGGAGCTGCGGAACACGTGCTTTGCTGTGTAATAGATCCCGATCGGCACGACCGTCATCGACGCCACGTTTGCACCCAACGCAATGCGCGCCGCGCCCGTCTTCAACTCCCGCAATTGCGGATCATCATGCGTCGTCCCCTCGGGGAAAATCGCAATGCCGCCGCCGCGCTGCAGGATTTTGCGCGCACGGCGGAACATCTCCGCATTTGCCTCGGCGACTGAGCCCGTGATGCCTTCCTGCTTGCGCACGACCGGGATCGTGTCGAGCGCGCGCACGATCCAGCCGATGATCGGATAGCGAAACAGCGGCGCCTTCGCGAGAAACGACACCGGCTTCGGCGCGAAGCACAGCAGGAACAGCGGATCGACGAGACCGTTCGGATGATTGACCGCAAACACGACCGCGCCTTCGGGAACGCGCTCCAATCCGAGAAGCTCAATGCGTCGAAAGAACACACGCAGGCAGAATCGAAAGAAGGCGGTGACCGCGCGTCTCATTGCGTGTGTTTCGCGGCGGTCCATGCCGCATAACTCCAGATCGCACCTGCCGCGAGAATCGCCGCCGGCACGATGAGAATGCCCCGACCGAGCGAGCTTGCGTCCGACAGCATGCCGATCAATGGCGGCGACGGAATGTCGCCAAGCGCGTGCATCACGAACACCGACAGCCCAACCGCGGTCGCGCGTTGCATCGGCGAGACGACATTCACGATCGCGGCGTTGATCGGACCCGTGCTCATGAAGATCAACACCTGCGCGAACGCGAGTGCGATCAGATAGATCGTCCTGTTCGGATGCATCAGCCCGAGGAGCGTGAGCGGCGCCGCGAACAGCGTCGAGATGCCGGAGACCCACAGATACGACTGCTTCGTTTTCACGAGCAGCTTGTCGCCGAGCCACCCGCCGAAGAACGTCCCGGCGAAGCCCGTGATCACGACCATGCCGCCGAACGTCGCCGTCGCGTCGAGACGCGGCATCCCGCGCACGCGCTCGAGAAATGCCGGCATCCAGAATCCGAGTCCGCCGAGGGCGAACGTGTAGGCGGCGTATCCGAGGACGGAGAGAATGTAGGGGCGGTTGCGCAGCAGATCGCGGTACGCCGAACGCGCGCTCGTACCGGACGGCTTCGGCGCGTGCGTGTCATGCTGGCCGCGCGGCGGATCTTTCACCATCAGAACGAGCAGCGACAACAACAGGCCGGGAAACCCGGCCAGCCAGAACGCCGCGCGCCAGCCGAAGTGATGATCCGCCATTCCGCCGACGATGTAGCCCGCGGCGGAACCAACCGGAATCGCCGCGAAGAAAAACGCGAACACACGGCCACGACGCTCGATCGGAAAATGGTCCGAGAGAATCGCCGGCGCGATCGTTCCGTATGCCGCCTCGCCGACACCAACCGTAGAGCGTGCGATGAACAGCGACCAGAAACCTCGTGCGAAACCAGCCAGTCCTGTAGCGAGACTCCAGACCGCGACGCCGAGCGCGATGAGGGGTGGACGCGCGCGTCGATCGCCCAGGCGGCCGAAGATTGGCGATGTTACGGCGTACACAACGATGAAGCCTGCGCCGATCACGCCGAGCTGCGTATCCGTGAGTCCGAGCGACTTCTTGATCGGCTCGATCACCGCGGCAACCACCCATCGATCGAGGTAGTTGAAGAGATTGATCAGCGTCAGGATGGCCAGTGCGTAACGCGCGCTGCGGTCGGATGGAGTTGCGGACACGTGAGGAGTGTAACCAAATGTTGCGGAGAACAATGTTGCTGGTTGCTGGTTGCTGGTTCAAGGTGCCGCGTCGCGAGAGCCACGGTATCTTGTGAAAGGCGCGCCTCACAAAAAGACCCGTATCGCGAGAGGCGCTCGCATCACGAAATCGCGGCACCACCATGAGGCACCTTAAACCAGCAACCAGCAACCAGCAACATCCAACGAAACCACTTGTGCACGGAAACGTAATCAGTGACGGAATGAACGCACAGGTATCATTCGCCCATCCATGAGACGGCTGGCCCCCTATTTCGCGTTTGCAGTCGGCCTCGTTGCCCTGGTCCTGCTGATCCCGCGTTTCAACTCCGTGCAGCCGCGCGTGGAGATCACGCGAGGTGAAGCGCAGCGCATCGGCGATGAAGAAGCGCGCAAGCTCGGCATTCCGGTCGATGTCGCGTGGAGCAACCTCACGTGGGTCGGCTCGCCGCTGCTCGACCGCGAGTTCGAGAACGATCCCGAGCGCTATCGCCGCGCCAACAACGATCCCGTCATCGGACCGCGCCTCGGCGGCTATCGCGTCACCTACTATCGCCGCGGGCTCGAGAAGTTCACGCCGTACGGCATGGTCTACGTCAGCGGCGACGGGGAGATTCTCGCGGCGCGGTTGCGCATGCGTCCCGAAGAGCGTGGCGGGCACAAGACGCAGGCAGAGTTGCGGCCACTCGCCGATGCATTCCTGAAATCGCGCGTACTGCCCGGCGCGCCCTCGCCGATCTTCGAAGAAGCGCGTCCGAACATGCAACGCGGACGCACCGACTGGACGTTCCGCTATCGCGTCCCGTCGACGTTCCCCACCGGCAACGTCGTGATGTACCTCTGGGTCTACTACAACGGCGATCGCTTCGCGGGCTGGGATCTCATCGAAGAATACGCGGACGGCACGCCGTTCCGCGGCGACGACCAGGTCAGCGGCACGCTGGCCAGCTACGTCGCGCTCTACATCCTGCTCCTCGTGTTGCTGGTGATGTTCCTCAAGAAGTACCACGCGGGCGAAGTCGGCGTCGGCACCGCGTCCTTTCTGTTCGGCTTCGTGCTGCTGCTCTCGAGCATCGGCGATCTGATCATTGCGCCGGCGATGTCCGAGGGGACGGGGTTCGGGAGCATTGACGCGCAGCAGACGGCGTTCGCGATGGCGGGGTTCAAGTTCCTCTTCGTCGACGTGCCGATGGCGGTGCTCGTGTTTCTCGCCTGGGCCGTCGGCGAGAGTTACGCGCGCGAACGCTGGGGCGAGCGGCTCGCATCCTTTGATGCGCTGCTGCGTCGCGATCCGATCAACGCCACCGTCGGCAACTCTGTGCTCACCGGCGTGCTGACTGCGCCTGCACTAGCCGCGGCCGCGTTTGCGGTGGGCGCGATTCCGACGTTCTTCGGTCTCGCCCATCCCGTCATCGGCAGCGGCACCGAAATGATTCTCTACCTCGGCGGACCGGTGGCGTTGCTCGTCGGCACCGCGATGGAGGCCATCGGTACGGCTGTCGTGGCGATTCTGTTCGTGCTCGCGGCAGCGCATCGCCGCCGCAAGTTCTGGCTCGGCATTCTCGTGGCGCTGCTGCTCGTCGTGATCGGAGGCATCTGCACGGCTCCAATCGGACCGTATGCGATACGGATGCTCTTCGGGTTCGGCGGCGGCCTCGCGGCCATCGCGATCTTCATCCGCTATGACCTGCTCGCGACCTGCACCGCGCTTTTCTTCGGATCCGTGCTGACGTCGATGCTGCCTCTGCTCAGCGTGTCGGGCAGCGACTTCCGTCGTCAGCTCGTGATCTCGCTCGCGGCGCCGCTCGTGATCGCGATTGCTCTCGCGGTGGCCGGCATCCTGACGCGACGGGAAGTCGTCTACTCCTATGAAGACCTCGCGCCGCATGTGAAACGCATCGTCGAGCGCGAGCGCGTGAAAGCGGAGATCGACGCCGCGAATCGCATTCAGGCTGCGCTGCTGCCGCTCGACGCGCCGAAGTTCGCGGGCGCGAGCGTCGCGTCGCACTATCGCGCGGCGACGGAGATCGGCGGCGACTACTTCGACTTTCTGAAAGTCGCGAGTGGCGAGATCGGCATCGCATTCGGCGACGTTTCCGGACACGGCTTGACGAGCGGCATCGTGATGGCGATGGCGAAATCCGCGCTGCTCGTGCAGGTCGACTACGACGCTTCACCGTGCGCGGTGCTCGATGTGCTCAATGAGATCGTGATCAAGACCGCGCCGCGGCGCACGATGATGACGTTCTTCTTCGGCCTGCTCGATCCGCAGGCACAGACGCTGCGCTTCTCGTCGGCCGGCCATCTCGATCCGTTCGTCTATCGCGTCACGACGGGAAAGATGGAAGCGCTGTCGTCGTGGGGCTTCCCGCTCGGCGTGCGCAGACGCGATCCTTTCCGCGAACACACCGTCGAGTTCACGGCCGGCGATCGGCTGGTGCTCTACAGTGATGGACTCATTGAAGCAGTGGACGATGACGGCGAACCGTTCGGCTTCGAGCGTTTCGAACAGGTCATCGCCAGCAATGGACATCTCTCTGCCGACGAGATCAAGAAAGCGCTTCTTCTCGCAGTGCGCAAATTCACGCGGAACCGGCCGCCCGAAGACGACCAGACTCTTGTTGTCGTGGCATTCGACGACCTGACCCCTGACCTGCTGCCAGCACCGCAGCGCCTCGCGACGGTCCCGGTTGTGGAAACAGTGAATTAGCAGAGAGAGAAGGAGAGAAGCATATGGCCGGTTACTACAGTTTCAACCTCACGAGCTCGGGCACTGCCTCAACGCCCGCGTATTACTACGTCAGCCTCGCCGCCAACGAGAACTCTTATGACGGCGCGGGAATCACGATCTATCCCAGCACCGCCTCGACGACCTATGTCAGCTATCAGAGCCAGTCGGTGAGCTTCAACGCACCGCCGGCGCGCATTGCCGGCGGCATCACCGTCATTGCGAACGTTTCGGAGATCGCCGGTACGCTCGGCGCCAGCCCCGCGGTCAATGTCGACCAAGTGCTCAAGCTCTACGGCAACGCCGGTCTCATCGGCACGGTGACGCTCCCGGCGGGACAGATCATGATCCCGTTCGATTTCCATGTGTCGGCGTCGGATGGCTTTGATAAAGCCGAGGCGGCGCAGAACCTCGAAAAGTTCGCGAAAAACGACGAGTAGCGTTGAAATGAGGAGCGCCGGTCAGACGCCGGCGCTCCTGTATCGCTTCTGCGGATAGAATCCGCCCGATATGGCCAATCCTGAACCAAACAAGATCATCTACTCGATGGTCGGTGTCTCGAAGTTTCATGGCAAGAAGCAGGTCCTGAAAGACATCTACCTCTCCTATTTCTACGGCGCGAAGATCGGCGTGATCGGCCTCAACGGCTCCGGCAAGTCGTCGCTCCTGCGCATCCTCGCCGGCACCGACCGCGATCACCTCGGCGAAACCGTGCTGTCCCCCGGACACACCGTCGGCTTCCTCGAACAGGAACCGCAGCTCGATTCGACGAAAACCGTTCGTGAGATCGTCGAGCAGGGCGTGCAGCCGGTGCTCGATCTCCTCAAAGAATTCGACGACATCAACAACGCCTTCGGCGATCCCGACGCCGACATGGACAAGCTCATGGATCGGCAGGCGAAGGTCCAGGACAAACTCGACGCCGCCGGCGCGTGGGACCTCGATTCGAAGCTCGAGATGGCGATGGACGCATTGCGTTGCCCGCCGCCCGAGACGTCGGTCTCGACACTTTCCGGCGGTGAGAAACGCCGCGTCGCACTCTGTCGCCTATTGCTGCAGGCGCCCGACATTCTTCTGCTCGACGAGCCGACAAACCATCTCGACGCGGAAAGCGTGCAGTGGCTCGAGCAGCATCTGCAGCAATATCCGGGCACCGTCATCGCGGTCACGCACGATCGCTACTTCCTCGACAACGTCGCGGGCTGGATCCTCGAGCTCGACCGCGGCGAAGGCATTCCCTGGAAGGGCAACTACTCGTCGTGGCTCGAACAGAAGAGCAACCGCCTGGCACGCGAAGAGAAGTCGGAATCCAGCCGGCAGAAGACGCTCGACCGCGAGCTCGAGTGGATCAGGATGTCGCCGAAAGCGCGCCACGCCAAAGGCAAGGCGCGCATCAACGCGTACGAGAACCTGCTCAGTCAGGAATCGAAGGAAAAGGTCCAGGAGCTGGAGATCTACATCCCGGCCGGTCCGCGTCTCGGCAGCATCGTCGTGGAATCCGATGCGGTTGCGAAGGCCTACGGCGACAACCTCCTCGTCGAGGACATGTCGTTCCGACTTCCGCCCGGCGGCATCGTCGGCGTGATCGGTCCGAATGGCGCCGGTAAGACCACGCTCTTCCGGATGATCATCGGCGACGAGAAACCGGACAGCGGCACCATCCGTGTCGGCGAAACGGTGAAGCTCGGCTACGTCGATCAGAACCGCACCCTCGACGGCGAGAAGACGATCTTCGAAGAGATCACAGGCGGCGGCGACATCATCCAGCTCGGATCGCGCGAGATGCAGTCGCGCGCTTACGTCGCACGGTTCAATTTCTCCGGATCGGATCAGCAGAAGAAAGTCGGCGTCCTCTCCGGCGGCGAGCGCAATCGCGTGCATCTCGCCAAGATGCTCAAGGAAGGCGCAAACGTTCTGCTGCTCGACGAGCCGACGAACGATCTCGACGTCAACACGATGCGCGCGCTCGAAGAAGCGCTCGAGAATTTCGCGGGATGCGCGATCGTGATCAGCCACGACCGCTGGTTCCTCGATCGCGTCGCGACGCACATCCTCGCATTCGAAGGCGACAGCCGCGTGACGTTCTTCGACGGCAACTTCAGCGAGTACGAGGAAGACAAGAAAAAACGCCTCGGCGCCGAAGCTTCACAGCCGCATCGCATTCGCTATAGACAAATGACGCGATGAGGAACGAATCGCGTCATCCCGAGCGCAGCACGGGATCTGGGCGGGCGGCCCACAACACAGGCGCAGGTCGCCCCACCCGCCCAGTTCCCTCGCTCACGTTCGGAATGACACTGCTCGTGTCACTGATCCTCACCCTCCCCCTCCCCGCCGCCATCACCTCGTCCGCACTCACCGGACGGGTGATGATCGGCGACGTTCCCGCATCCGGCGCAACCGTCACACTCACGCTCCGCGAGACGCAAACCGTCCGCACCGCGACCACGAACGGCCGCGGCACGTACTGGCTCGGCGCACTCGCGCCGGGCCAATACGACGTCTCGTTCTCACGCGCCGGCGCCACGTCGCTCACACGCCCCGTCGCGATCGAGCTCGGACGCGTCGCACGCGCAGACGCTCGTCTCGAACCTTCGGAGGACGAAGAGAGCATCACCTCGACCGCAACAACCGTGAGCGTCGCGCACACGACCGCGGTCACGACGCACTTCTCCGCCACGGAGCTCGAGCGCATTCCGCTGCGCGTCAGCGTCACGGCCGCCGAAGCACTGTCGCCGGTGTTGCCACCGAACGACGCCATCGTCGACGACACCGCGATGTTCTTCCCAGCGCTCCTCGGCGAAGAAGCGCTCGACGAAGTCACGATCATGCGCGGCGCGCAACCGATCGAGCTCGATCGCACCGGCAGCAGCGTGATCCTCGCGCGCACGCGCTCCGGAAGCGATCAACTCTTTCTCTCCTTGCGCGACACCTACTCGACGCACAACGGCGGCGGCCACGTACTCGAGAGCACCAGCGGCGGAAAAATCCTCCCGCAACGGCTCTGGTTCTTCGCCGCGGGCTGGGGCGGCGACGCCACCGACGTCCATCTGCAAAGGCTGCGCGGACTCGCGCTCAAACTCAGCGCGCAAGCCGGCGCATCGCATCACTTCGTCGCATCGCACATCGACGCCGACGCAAAACTCGCCGGACTGAACCTCGGCAGCTCTGCAACCTCCGTGCGCTACACCGGTGTCATCGACGAACGTTTGACCGCCGAAGCGATCGTCAGCAATGCGAACGGAGACACCGACACCGCGCATCTCAGCGATGACGCGGTCGCGGCGAAGATTTCGTATCGTCTCGCCGATCACGTGATCAGCGCCGGCGGCAGCGATGTCGAATCGCTCTTCCTCAGCGACCGCTGGGCCTCGGGACGATGGACCGTCGACGCCGGCGTGCGCCGGGAAGAGGAGCGCACACTCTCGCGCGTCGCACTCGCGTTCGATCTGCGCAGCGGTCAGGGAAGCCACGCCATCGTCGCGAACTGGGGCGAGTATCTCGATCGCCAATCTCTCGATCCCGACGCCCGCGTACTGCGCGTGGCCGGCATCGGCTACACGTCGTCGCTCGAATCATCCGGCACCGCGCGCATCGACTTCTTCCACTACGAAGGCGCGCGCGACATGGATCAGGTGCAGGCCGACGCGCGCTATCGCATTTTCGATCGCTTCGAAGCCGGCGGGAGTTACGTCTACACGCGCACGAACGAACCGCTCGTTCCCGAGCATCTCGCGAGCGTTCGCGTCGGACTGCAGCTTCCGATCGCAGGTCGCGAGTTCGCCGCGATGCTGCTCGAGCGCTACGACTCCGTCGACTGGACCACCGACCTCGGCATCCGCTACGAGATCCCCTTCCGCCGTGTCGCCCTGACGCTGGCCGCCGACGCAACGAACCTGTTCGAGTCCGCGGAATCGCGGATCTGGGCCCGCGTTCGCTACTGAGTCCAGCCTGTCATCACTCACTGAGCCAATTCGAGTTTCTGCGGACGATTTCCAGGGATTTGGTTGGCGCAAAGCGCCGGGGCTTTCTCTTTGGTCGCTACAAACCTTCTTCTGCGAGAACGTACGCCAGCGCCGCGATCGCAGCGGTGTCCTGCGCGAGCGCTTTCGGATCGATCTTGTCGAGCGTATCCGCGGGCGTGTGATGGAAATCGAAATAGTGACGCGGATCGGGCACGAGGCCGAAGCCCGGAACGCCCGCATCGGTCAGCGGCGACGTATCGGCGCCGGTGTGTTTGGAGCTGTCGAAACGCATCGGAGCGATGCGGCTCAGCACATTCATCTTCGACTGCACGCGCTCGAGATTCTTTCCTTCGAGCGTGCTGATGAATCCGATCGGCGGCGCCGAGCCCGCGTCGGTCTCGATCGCCGCAACGTGCTTCTGGATCTCTTCGCGCTTCGCCGCGTTCTCGAAGTACTTGCGGCCGCCGCGCAGTCCGTTCTCTTCATTCATGAACAGGACGGCGCGAATGGTGCGTTTCGGCTGAATGCCGAGCTCTTTCAGCACGCGCATCGTTTCCATCACCATCACCACGCCGGAACCGTCGTCGATTGCGCCGGTGCCGAGGTCCCAGGAATCGAGATGGCCGCCGATGAGGATGATCTCGTCGGGACGTTCGCTGCCGCGGATCTCCGCGATCACATTCGACGACGCCACATCGGGCAACGTCCGCGGCGTGAGCACGAGATGCATGCGCACGCGCTCGCCCTTCGCGAGAAGGCGATGCACGAGCTCCGCATCCTCGGTCGTCATCGCCGCGGCCGGAATCTTCGGCTGCTTCTCGTCGTAACGCAGCGAGCCGGTATGCGGCGTGCGCAGCGATGCCGAGGCGACGGAGCGAATCACGCTCGCGACTGCACCGTACTCCGCCGCGCGACTCGCACCGACACCGCGAAACACGACGGCCTTCGAATACGCCTCGAACGCGCGGCCGCTTTCGACGAGCGACATGTCCATCACGCCGTTGAAGAAAACGATCTTCCCTTTGATCTTCGCCGCGCCGAGCTCCGCGAGCTGATCGAACGACGTGATCTCGATGACTTCCGCCGTGATGCCGGCCGCCGGAGTACCGACACTTCCGCCGAGTGCGGTGAGCACGATGCGCTGGTCATTGTGCGAAACCAGACGCGCACGCTCCTCGCCACGCACCCAATGCGGCACCATCACCGCCTCGCGACGGACATCGATGCCCCACTCTTTGAACCGCTTCTCCGTGTAGTCCACCGCGAGCGCGGCACCCTTCGATCCGGAAAGGCGCGGCCCGATGTTGTCGGTGAGATACGACAACGTCTCGTACGCCTGCGAATTCGCGAGGATGTAGTCGACGATGCGCTCCGCGGTTTGATCGGTTTGCTGCGCGAATACGGACGTCGTGAGGGTGAGAGTGAGTGCCGCGATTGTTGTGCGCATCGTCGTTGTCAGTTCTCTGTTGTCGGTTGTCTGTACCCTGTCGCCCAGGCGAAAACTCCCGGACAACTGAGAACCGACAACCGACAACTGCTCATCAGAGCTCCGTATCGATCTGCGCTCTCTGCAGATTGCCCGAGTAATCCACGTAGATCGACTTCCACTCCGTGAACACGTCGATGCCGGCGACGCCGGCTTCGCGATGACCGTTGCCGGTCTCCTTCGCGCCGCCGAATGGCAGGTGCACTTCCGCGCCGATCGTCGGAGCGTTCACGTAGAAGATGCCCGTGACCATGTCGCGCATGGCGATGAAGGCTTTGTTCACGTCGCGCGTGTAGATCGATGCGGACAGTCCGTACTTCACACCGTTGCCGATCTCGATCGCGTTCTCGAGCGAGTTGCAGCGGATCACGGCGGTCACCGGTCCGAAAATCTCTTCCTGCGCAATGCGCATCTCGGGCGTCACCTCGGCGAACACCGTCGGCTCGTGGAAGAAGCCCTTCGCGTAATCGCCTTCGTTCAGGACGTTGCCGCCCGCGACGAGCTTCGCGCCTTCATCGACACCGATCTTCACGTACTCGGCAACCGTCTTCAGCTGCCCCGCGGAAACGCTCGGTCCCATGTCGACCTTCGCATCGAGACCGTTGCCTACGCGCAGTTTCTTCGCACGCGCGGCCAGCTTCTCGACGAACTCGTCGTACACCTTGTCATGCACGACCACGCGCGACGCGGCGGTGCAGCGCTGGCCCGTCGTGCCGAATGCGCCCCACAGCGCGCCATCGACCGCGAGATCGACGTCCGCGTCGTCCATCACCATGATCACGTTCTTGCCGCCCATCTCGAGATGGACGTGCTTGAACTGCGGCGCGCACGCGACGTTGATGTCGCGGCCCACTTCCGTCGAGCCAGTGAACGAGATCACCTTGATCTTCGGATTGCGCAGCATCGGCTCGCCGACTTCGCGACCGCCGCCCGTCACCATGTTCCAGACCCCAGCCGGCAATCCCGCCTCTTCAAACGCCTCGGTGAGCATGACCACCGACATCGGCGTGAGCGACGCAGGCTTGATGACGACCGTGTTGCCGCAAACCAGCGCAGCCATGCCCTTCCACGCTGGAATGGCCATCGGGAAGTTCCACGGCGTGATGAGACCGGCGACGCCGAGGGGCGTGCGGACGGCCATGTTGAACTTGTTGGAGAGCTCGGAGGGCGTGGTCACGCCGAACAGACGACGACCTTCGCCCGCGGCGAGGAACGCCATGTCGATCGCTTCCTGAATGTCGCCCTTCGTCTCGTCGACGACCTTGCCCATCTCGCGCGTCATCTCGCGCGCCATCTCATCCTTGCGGCGCTTGAGAATGTCTCCGACGCGATAGAGATACTCCGCGCGCTTCGGCGCCGGCGTCAGACGCCACGTCTCGTACGCCTTCGCTGCGGCGTCGACTGCCGCGTTCACATCATCGGCATTCGACTCCTGGAACGTGCCGATCAGATCATCCTGATTGGCCGGATTGCGGTTCTCGAACGTCTGACCCGTGGACGACTTCACCCACTTGCCATCGACATAGTTCGAGTATTCGCGCGGTTCGCGCAGAGAGTTCGTTTGCGCGAACGTATTGGTTTCGGTTGCGGACATTGATTGTTACCTCCGGTCTGAGTCTGAAGAAGTCTCAGAGTCTCAGAGACTCAGAGTCTCAGAGACCCGCCCACCCGGAGCGGTTTTCCTCTGAGACTCTGAGACTCTGAGACTCTGAGACTGGGGGTTTACTTCGCTTTAGCGGGCGGCGCTGCCGCGTCATCCTTCGGCACGCGCGACCCCATGTCGACGCTGCCGCGGAACTTCGCGCCTTCGGCGACGATGATCTTCGGCGCTTTGATGTTGCCGTCGACGGTGGCGCTCGACACGAGCTCGACGCGATCGTCGGCCGAGACGTCCCCGGTCAGTTTCCCTTCCACCGTGACGTTGCGTGCGTGCACCGTCGCTTCGACGCGTGCCTTCGTGCCGACGCGCAGATCGGCGGACAGGTTGATCTTGCCGCGCACCGTGCCTTCGATGACGATCGGCTCGGAGCCGCTGAGGGTTCCCTCGATCGTCACATTCGGGCCGACAAACGTTCCGCCGGACGGTGCAGGCGTGCTGCTCCGCACTTCGGGACGCGGCGCGGGAGTAGGTTCTTTGGAGAAAAGGGCCATGGATTCAGTTGACCTCGAAAAGTGGGGCCGCAGTCTACGTTAGAGTTCCGCGCCCTTCAACGAAGGGTGCCCGCCACCCGTATTCCACCGGGCGCGAGAATCTCGTCGAGCGTCCGATGATTCACGGCGTGATACATCGGCCGCGCGATGCCGTAAATACGGCGCGCGCGCTCCAGCCCTTCCGGCGTCTCCGCAAGCCTCTGATACAGCGGCTTGAGAAACTTGCGGCGACCCTGCCTGAGCAGAAACTGCTCGAGCGCGTCGTACGCAGGCTCGTACTTGCGATCGATCGCAATCATCAGCCACTCGAACAACACCTCGGCATTCCCGCGCGTGGTGAAATCGAACGCATCATCGAGCCGCGTCATCTCGTCGAACGTGAGCGTCTTCGGCAGCTGTCGCAGGAAGTGAATCCATTCGTGTGTCGACCAGTTCTGCGTCGTGAGCTGTGACGCCGGCGTGCCGGTCGCGACCGCCTTCACCTGCGCTTCCACTTTGACGAACGCATCCGATTGCACTTGCGGCGCACCGGCCGGAATCCCCGAGGTGTGAATCCATTGCTCGACGCCGACGCGATCTTCGAGCTCGGGATGCTGCGCGAACAGCTGCTCGCGTAGCTCGACGATGAACGCCTCCGTCGTCATCGATTGAAACGCGTGTCGATCGAAGTACTCGCGCAGAAACGCATCCCACGCTTCGCGTCCGACGGTCTCCTCGATCAACCGCAACAGAAAGTAGCCCTTCTCGTACGCGATCTTCGTCGCCGCGTCATCGGGATCGCGGCCGGTGAGATCGAGAAAGAGATGCGTGTCGCGAGCGGGCAGCTCGGCGATCGCGGCTTCGAGATCCTGGTAGCCGAGGAGGGCGAGCATTTCGGACGTGTCGCGGCCGAACAGCTCTTCCATGATGCGGCGCTCGAAATAGACCGTGAAGCCTTCGTTCAGCCAGAAATCGTTCCACGTCGCATTCGTGACGAGATTGCCCGACCACGAATGCGCGAGCTCGTGCGCGATGAGACTGACCAGCGATCGATCGCCCGCGAGGATCGTCGGCGTCGCGAACGTGAGCCGCGGATTCTCCATCCCGCCGAACGGAAAACTCGGCGGCAGAATGAGCACGTCGTAGCGTCCCCACCGATACGGCCCGTACAGCTTCTCCGCGGCCGCGATCATCATCGGCGTGTCGATGAGCTCCGCGTGCGCCGCGTCGATCACCGGCTTCTCCGCCCAGACGCCGCTGTTCTCGCTGAGCGCGCGGAACTCGAGCTCTCCCACCGCGAGCGCGAGCAGATACGACGGAATCGCCTGCGGCATGCGGAACTTGTACACACCGTCCGCGCGCAGTTCTGTCGAATTCTCCGCGCTCATCACCGCCATCAATCCGGGCGGGACGCGCACCGTTGCGTCGTACGTCATCCGCACGCCCGGCGTGTCCTGAATCGGCACCCACGACCGCGCGAGGATCGCCTGCGACTGTGTGAAGAAGAACGGACGTTGCTTGCCCGCGGTCTGTTCGGGCGCGAGCCACTGCACCGCCGCGGCATCGGGCGACGTCGCGTACTCGATCTTTACGAGCCTGGTCTCGGGTTGGATCGCAATCGTCAACGCGCTGCCGAGAACGAACGTCGTCTCATCGCCGTCGTCGAGCGTGATGCGATCGATCGCGAGCCTATTCGTATCGAGAACGAGCTCACGCGCATCGCCGAACGTCTCGATCGCGAGCGTCGCAGAGCCGGACAAACGGCGCTGCGCGAAATCAACGTCGAGATCGAGCGTCAGATGCCGCACGACCGCCTCTTCGGGACGCGCAAACGAATGGGTGTCGTTCATCAGTGACGTATCCTACTCGCCGTATGCGGAGCTACAGACAGCGCGCCACTTGACTCTCTTGCGGAGCAGCTCACACTAGCGACGAATGCAGGGGACTCCAAAGACCCAAAGGGTGGTCGCCGGTCTCGTCTTGCTGGTATTTGTCGGGATATTGACCTTCGGTGTTCCGCCGATCCTGTACCTGTCCGGCGATGATCGAGCGGCGTACGACCTCGTCGCGAATGCTGAGTACTTTTCAACACCCCACGTTGGGATCGGTGGCGACACACCAGACGTCGTGCACGCATTCCGCCGCCTGTCGCGACACCAGCGTTCCGCAGCATTCAGGCATATGCTCCTCTCCGGTTCGCCAGCGGGCAGACTCTACGCTCTCACGGCACTCCGTCGCCTGAATCCCGCTGTCTTTTGGCCTGCCGCCCAGATCCTTCGTTTCTGGCCCGGCCAGGTACAGACGCTTTCGGGATGTGTCGGCGAGACCGTTCCAACAAAGGTGGTGGTTGCAGCTCACGAGGAGCCCATCATTCGCTTGAGCAGCGGTGAGACATTGAACGAATGGTGGCGCCATCGCCCGGCGACCGACGAGCAATGGCAGTGCGACATCGCCCGCGGGTGCTACACGTCGATGTTTCTAGACGAAGCGGAGCCGGTGCAACCGGCGGGCTGACTTCACGGCCGGCATGAGAGTGCGTTTCGCAGTTCTCAGCGAATTTCGGCAAGTTCCTTCTCTCGCCGCCTCGGTCCCGACGCGTGGCCTATCTTTCTCCCGCGTTCAACCGCGCCCTCTCTTTCGAGCGAGTCGGCTGGCTGGACTGACCGATTGGTTGCCTGGCGCGTTCGCGGTGCGGGACGCTTCGGCGGAGCGTGCGCGGAACCACTCAGCAATGCCTTCCATGTGCGGCTCGAAGTCGCCAGGCACCGAGAAGTTGAGCGCGCCCGCACGCTGGGCGGTACGGTTCTCGAAGTCGTGCGCTGTGCCTCCGGGCGCAATTACCAGAGAGCCCGTCGGCGCGTCGATCCACGCGCCGCCTACGAAGAAGCTCATCGTCCCTTCGATCACGAAGAAGACGTCGTCTTCCTCGTGCGTGTGCGAGCCGGGACCGCGCGTGTAGGGCTCGAGCCACCACTCCGAGATTGAGTACTTTCCGCGCGTGTCGTCGCCGTCCGCCTTGAAAACGGCGTGCAGCGGACCCATGGCGTACGTGCGACCCGCGCCCGGAGGCAGAATGATCGGAGCACGTTCCTTCTTGCGCGGCACGCCACGAATATTACCGCCCCGATGAAATGACCGCCATCGCACGCGAGCAGCGCTCTCTGGTGAGAGGTATCCGGCTCGCGCAGCTGGAATCCCCGCCGGAACCGCCGACGGAACCGCGGCGTCGGCGGCGCAACCGTTGACGTTGCGGCGCGTAAACATAGCAGAACGCAGGTGGAACGCGTCATCAGGCCGCGTCATCTCGTCGAACGTGAGCGTCTTCGGCAGATGTCGCAGGAAGTGAATCCACTCGTGTGTTGACCGGTTCTGCGTCGCGATCTGTGATGCCGGCGTGCCGGTCGCGACCGCCTTCACCTGCGATTCGACCTTCACGAACGCGTCCGATTGGACCTGCGGCGCACCGGCCGGATCCCCGTGAGACCGTGAAGCCTTCGTTCAGCCAGAAATCGTTCCACGTCGCGTTCGTGACGAG
>DASYLL010000434.1:0-4536 GCA_036009605.1 Thermoanaerobaculia bacterium
TCAGTTCCTCGGCTCTTCCAGGTCAACTTCGCTGAGCCAATCGAACAACTCCTGAGCCTTCTTCCCAAATGCACGCAGCGAAACGGATTTGCGCCAACACAAAGTGGTCGAAATCCTAAGGGTGAGATTGGAGAGTGCGGACCGTTGCCGCTTCTAAATCACCGCAACGGCAGCGGTGGTTGGTAGCGCATACGGGATTTGAACCCGTGTTACCGCCGTGAGAGGGCGGCGTCCGGCCTCAGGTTCGCGGGGAATCAAGCAGTTACGCGCATCCGCGCCGCGCCACGGCAGCAAAAAGGGGGCTTGGCGCGTCACGTATTGATAGCGCACTATCAAAAGCCGCCTAGCCTGACCGGCTGCGTCGATTTCTTGCTCCAGGAGCGCCTGGCCTCTTTAGCCTCACCTCTTCCACCTCCTCTTCCACCTCCTCTTCCACCTCAGGCCCCTCATTCGCCGGATCAGTAGAGAGTCGCATCGTGCGTTGGAGCTGCTGTCGAGACGTATTCCTGGAAGGTGCAGCTGATGCCGAGACACGAGGCCTTTCGGGTGTCTCGTCCATGGGGTCTACGCACTGCTGGTACGATGCGATCGGGAGGAAGCGTGACTCGCCTTCGTTGACGAGCGGCCACACTCGACTGCGAGTCGAACCACCGCCGCCGGTAACGGTTGTCTCAAAAGCGCCAGCAGCCACAGCTCCCGCTGGACTGGCGTCGGCATTCGCGAGCGTACAATTCCGAACTTCGTCGCGGGACAGAAGGCGAGCTGCGACGCTGCCGGTCGTCACGAGTTCACATGTACCCTGTAAGAACGCGCCGAACAGCAGAAGGTTCAGCCTAGGGTCAGACCACTTCTTAGCCGTAGCTCGCACAACCTGAAAAACGGAGGCGCTCATGACGTTGCCGTCGCCGCGCACGAAGGGCGAGGCCTTCGAAGCGCTCGTTGCCAACCACTACGCTTCGCTTGGTTACAAGATCAAGCGGCACGTCGACGTTCTGGGCCAAGAGGTTGACATCCTCGCGGTTCTCCAGTTACCCGACGGCGAGAAGTATTCCGTGATGATCGAATGTAAATATCACCACGACCGGTCTTCCGGAAACAGCGACGTGCAGTCGATTGCCGGTGCTTTCAGCATCGCGAAGTTGAACAACGTGGTACAGGCCTGCGTGATCGTTGCGCCTACGGGCTTCTCACTGCCAGCGCAGCAAGCTGCTGCAGCAGCTGGCATCCGTCTGATGACGCAGAGCGAACTCGAAAAAATGACCTTCGAGGTGCCTTTGAGATATGCCCTACCATTGCGAGCTGCGTACCAGCGCGCCAACGCATCGCTGCGCACGTTCGTGCCGGGTCGCGCACGGAAGCGACCAACCAATGCACCCATTAACCTGCTGGCAGACTACTTACTTGAACGGAGTACTGCCGCTTCGCCGGACGTCACAGTGATGCTTGGTGGAATCGGCACCGGTAAGACTACGCATTGTTACGCGCTTGCACAGCAGCTCACCAGCGACTATCTTTCGGGATCACGTGTACCGCTCGGCATCTATATTCCTTTGGAACGTTTCACTCGACACCGCGAAGGGCGCTACTTCGATGAGTTTGTCGTCGATTACCTTCGTACAATATATCGCATGGATGTCGCTTGGAGCGACATTCTTCGATGGCTCGAGCAGCACACGGCGTTGTTCATCGTGGATGGCTTTGACGAAATTGCTCGCATGCATTCCGAGACCGCCGTGGTCGATGAATTCTGTCACATCGTCGGCGCGATCGGCCGCAATACAGCAACGCTGCTCTCCTGCCGCACAACAGTTGCAGCAATAGTCGCCGCCAATCTTCCGGCGTTCTTCGAGCGGCAACTTGTCGATCTCGATCATCACAGCGCAGAAGTAATTGAAGTCGATTTATTTACACCCGCTGAGGTCATCACTTACATAAATGCCGTCGGCCAATCTGCCAAGCGCCTGCTGAAACGGACATCGGCGAGCCACCTGCTACAGCGGCCATTGCTATTAGACACGGTCATCGGTGCGCTCAGTGGTCGGCTTCCGTCCACCAAACACATCGAGACGCCCGCGGCGCTGATTGACTATTGCGTGACGTACGTTCTGCAACATAAGACAAGCCTGCGCCACGCCGGCATATCCGTGTCGGAGTGGCGGACGTTTTTAGAAGAGTGCGCACTCGCAATGATGCTCGGCGAGACGCGGTATACCACGGCTAGCGATCTTGCGAATCTGGTGAAGAAATATTTCGTCTCCGCGGTTGAACCGGAAAAGCTGCGGTTGATCGAGTTCGACGCCAGCGTCAGGACGGTTCTCGATTTCGACATTGACGCGGGAGGTTTGCGATGGAATCACGCGATTTTCCGGGATCTCCTTGCTGCCAGTGCGATTGCCAGAAGACTTATCGTGCCGCGGAACACCGACAGCGATCTTCATGGCCGCTTTCTTTCACTGGAGCAGCTGGAGTTCGTACAGTATGCGGTCGACAAACGTCGTAGTGACTGGAAAGCGGTCGTTGAATTCAGACGCCCTCGTCCGGCGCCGCCACCAATCACTCGGAACAATGCTTGGCAGTGGATAAGCCCTGGGCTATCCGTCATTGGCGATCTTTCCGGTGCTGGGGCACGTCTCGTCTTCTTTGAGAAGGGTTATTGGATTAGCGAACAGCCACTCACTCTAAATGACCTCAAGACAATCGGGTTTGGGTGGCTTGAGAACGATCAGCGCCGCGCGAACAAGACGCGATTACGCGCCACTCAGGCGCCCGTGACGTATGTTACTCATCAGGAAGCTACGAACGTCGCGGCGGCAATCGGTGGTCGACTTCCTGCGGAGATTGAATGGGAGCGTGCTGCTCGGTGGATTGATAGCTCGTATCCGCGAGATGACGTGATCCCAAGCGCGGAAGCGGGATGGGCGACTCCGCCGCTTGTGACTAACTCCGGCGCGAATCCCTGGGGCGTTCGAAATATTGTGGGGTGCGTATGGCAGTGGACGTCTACTTTCGACGCGGCCGCTCAACGCTACATTTGCCGAGGCCCGTGGTGGGGCGCGGCAATCGAAGAGAAGCGAAATCCGATCAAACGTCTCGTACCAAACGAACCCGACCATGTCCGCACGGGCATTCGTGTGGTGAAGGACGCAGATAAGGGAGGAAGCTTCTGAGCGACAACGCTATCAGGGTGACCGGGGTACTACCAGACGTGCACGAGTCGCTCGCGGGGCCGGTATACGCAGTTGATCCGGCCGGACGCCGTAGTGCCTTCTGGACCACGGCGCTTTGGACACCACGACGATGGGCGTCGCTTGACTGCGATGCCGTCCATGAGGGAAACATTTGCTGCATTCCGACGCTGCGGGACTTGCTTCAAGGGGATACTGCGATCGTTCTGCGGGGTCAGATCGACGCGGTCGCGGAGACTCTGCTTCGGTTCTATCGCATCATTGGTGCCACATCGATGTCGCGCTCTAAGAAACGCCGTCTGTTTTCACATTGTGTGATAGTTGTGTATCGTGGTCAGACGCCGAACATCCGAGGTGCGGATGTGCCGTGCACATACTGGCCGCGCGCATTCAAGCCAATCATCGAGAGCAGCTACGACGTCATAACATACACCCCAGCGCACCTCGTATGGTCGTTATATGCAAGTGTGTTCGACCAGATCGAAATGCCAACGAGCGCATGGTTAAGGCAGCGCTTCAGCTCCGAAACAATAGATTACACGGAGCCGATCCTCGGCATTCACCTTCGAATTCATCCGCGTGTCTTTATTCCAGATCCGGTCGTCATCGACCTGTTTCTCGGCGCCTATCTTTCGCCGGAAGGCATACTGCTGAATGACATCATTGACAAATCATTCATAGAACCTTGCACTGGTTCAGGTATTCTCGGTCTCACCGTTGCGACGTTGGGCGCACGGCACGTTCTCAGCACAGATGTCGATCAGTCGTCAGCACAATGTGCGCGCTTTAACGTAGAGCGACTTGCGCTTCGCCAACGGGTCGTCGTGGAGATTGCGGACGGCATTCCGTCGGGTGGCACATACGACATCTTGCTCTCAAACCCGCCTTGGTACGATCGGGAAGGGGATCAGGAACGTTCACCAATTTTTCGCCGGTGCCTAGAGGATCCCGGTCGGCAACTGCTGGGTCGGATCTTGGACGAGTCAGCTCGCCGCGGCACATTCGTCGCCTATATTTTTTTCGGCGTCGACGACCCTTTCACTACTGCTGGGCCGAGCCAGGAGGTCCAACGCTTCAGTAGATGGCGGCTTGACCGGCGATGGGGTGGCTCGCGTGGCGTACGTCTGCAACGTCTAGCGTTGCATCGTGGTTAACAGATATCAGGTAGCAATCGCCCACGGCTCGAAACTTCCGACCATCAGGCGAATCGCTATCGCCGCTCTCCGAAGAACCCGATAGCGTTAGCTCGCACGACCTTACGTGCACTCGAACAGCCTTCCCGATTGTCTTCGGTAGGAGTGGCGCTTACGTAGAGGGGACGTGTGCAGCCGTGTCCGGCCCGCACAGGCAG
>DASYLL010000435.1:0-28718 GCA_036009605.1 Thermoanaerobaculia bacterium
CGCCGATGCCCTGTCCAAACGTGAAGCCGGTGCCTTTGTCGTTATAGGTACGCGCGAACGTCAGCGGGTAGCGAGTCGGGGGGAACGGTCCCGAGGTCGTCACACGAAGCACGCCGAGCGAATCCGGAACGTTGCCCAGGATGCCCTGCTTGATGACGTCGGTGTACTGCAGGAACTCGCGCGGGCGAATCTGCACGTTCTTCGCCTCGGCAACCTTGGTGCCCGACTGATCGTGATACGCGAGATCGACGGTGGCCGTGGCACTGTCCGGATTGAAGATCGTGATGTCGCTGCGCCATTCGCCAACATGGCCGACGCCGGGGATGACGATCTGGCCGTAGTCGGTGAGACCGAGCTCGCTCTCACGAACGGCCTGCACGAACGTCGGATCGCCACTCTTCTGGATCAGGGACGCGTAGCCGATCAGCCACTGTCCCTCCGGAACCGTGACCTCGACGCTAAACGGACGGTTCGGCGAAAGATTCGGCACGGCCTTCGGGTCGGTGATCGCGAACTGGTCGAGTTTGTACTGCGGCAATTGCAGCGTGAACTGACCGACCTGCGCCTGGTTGTCGTCGAAGACTTTGACCGTGGCGTTGATCGTCTGCGCGTTCGGATTCAAGAATCCGAGGTTGGTGCGGAAGTTCGCATCCTGGCGCAGGCCGGCGATGTAGTACTTGCCTTCGCCGAATGCGCTGCCGGCGCCCGCGGCCGCGTCGATGCGGATGGCCGGGATGAACTGGCCGAACGTGCCGGTCTCCGTCAGGTTGTACGTGCGCGTCCAGATCTGCGGCAGGTGGTGCGAACGGACCGTGATGATGACCGGACCGGAGTCGCTCGTCGCGTTCGTGAAGACCCTCATGAAGTCTTCGTAGGTGAATGTGGAGTTGTAGACCTCGAGCGTGCGCGGGATGTCGCGCAGAATCGCCTGCATGCGCAGAGGATTCTGCGGCGAAACGCTCGGATCGGACGTGTAGATCTGCACGTCGGTGCGCCAGGTGCTGCCGTTCTGACCCGGTCCGTGCGTGACGACCGGGAGCAGGAACTTGTACTCGGGAACATCGCTGATCACGAGACCGGTGCCGAGGGCATTACCGGTCTGCGCGTTTGCGACGTCTTCAGAGTTCCGTGCTTTCACCGTGACGTTGTAGGTGCCGCTGGTGAGGTACGTGTGCTGGATCGTTGAGGACGTACCGATGACCGTCGACTGCGAAGAGTCGTTCGGACCATCGCCGAAGTTCCACAGCCAACCGGTGGCCGAGATGTTGGAGTTGACGCTGAACGTCACCGGAGCGCCCTTGGAACCGACGGTCGGGAACGACCCCATCGTCAGAACCGGAATCGGCTTCGCGGGAGTGATCTGACCGATGGAGACCGTCGTCTGCAGCGTGACGCCGGTCGAGTTCGAGGTCGTGTAGACCTTGAGTGAGACGACGGAGGACGTACGGCCGGCAGGGAACGTGTGTGTCGGGCTCTGCGCGGTCGAGTTCGCGGTACCGTCGCCGAAGTTCCATTCGAAGCGATCGCACGCCTGCGGTGTGTACTGGAAGAAGTTCGCCGCGAAGTCGATCACCTCACCCTCTTTGCAGGGGATGCTGCTGTTCTTCCGGCACTGGCTCTCTCTGCCGGTGTACGCAAGAGTGACCTGGGCCTCGGTCGGCGCGGCCTGGCAGGAACCGCCGCTCCCCGGAAGGATCGTGATCTGTTTGGTCACGGGAGACGAAGTGCCGTTCGTATTCTTCACGACCAGCGTGACGGTGTAGGTACCAGGCGCCGAGTACGTCTTGGACGGCTGCTTGGTGGTCGATCCCGACGAACCATCACCGAAGCTCCACTCTGCTTCATCGCAGCTCAGCAGCGAACCGCTGCCGCGAGTCGGCGTGAAGCGGATGGACTCGCCGGTTCTGCAGCCGCCTGACGCGGAACAGCCCTGCGTGTTGGCGTAGGAGAAGTTGATACTCGACGGCGAGGTGCAGGGAGGCGTGGTGACGCCGAAGGTGATGGCCTTGGTGACCGACGTGCCGGACGGGCTGTTGGAGTTGCTGACCTTCAGGGTCACGGTCCGGCTATTGGAGGACGCATACGTGTGCGAGACAGATTGACCGGTCGCGGTCTCGCCGTCTCCGAAGGTCCAGGAGAACACATCGCACGCCTGCACGACGTACTGGAACAGACTGGCATCGAAGTTGATCGGCAGCCCGACCGTGCAGCCCGAGGTGCAACTCGCGTTGATGGCGAGCTGAATGGAGGTCGGCGGCGCACCGCACAGGCTCGCGCCGACTTCGAACGGCAGCGTAGCCGAGATGTCGAACACTGTTTCGGTGACAGTGACGGTGTGGGCTCCGGAGCCCGTGAGCTTGAACGTGGCGAGCGGGTTGCCAGAGCCGGAAGCGACGGTCGTCGCGCCGCGCTTGACGACCCACTGGAGCTGCCAGCTGGCAGTCGAGGCCGACGGAAGGCTGCTCGAGACGGTCTTGATGGAGCAGTTGTCGTTGACGAAGCCGCAGTTCGTCAGCTGGATGAGCGGATCAGGAACAGTGACGTTGGACGTCACCGAATACGTCGCGTATGCAGGATCGGAAACGTTCGCTTCCGGAACGCTGATCTCGAGCTTGACGACGCTGCCGGTGAGAAGCAGTGTCTTCTCGAACGAGAAGTTCGGGACGTTTCCGACCGGCACGACATCCGTCCGGCTCGCGGTCTCGATGATGCCGGTCTTCAGCGTCCAGTGCACCGTCCACTGCGTGGCGGAAAGAACGGCGTTGTCCGAGGTGTAGCGCGCGTCTGCGCCATACGTGACGGTATTGCCGACGCGCGTGGCCTGCTTCAGCTTCGCGATGAACGGCTTGACCTCGTATCCACGCGCAGCGATCACCGCGGGGAACGCATTTGCAGGAAGCGCAAGCGTATTGGGATCGTACTTGCCGTATGAGCCGGTGAACTCGACGCTGCGCTGTCCGAGACCACCGACCGAGATGGCCTCGTCGGGGCGAAGGGCGGTCTGTGTCGCACCGATTTTCCATGTAGCAACGTGAGACTCGATCGTGCCATCGGAAGCGTCGACGAATTCATCGCCATAGACGACTTCGAAACTCGATCCTGTAATGACTTCGTTCGTGGCATTGATCGCGATTCGCGCTTCCGGAACCTTCAATGGAACGGAAACGCCGCTATTCATTTCCGAGTCCGCGGTCGAAGTCGCGGTAACGGATTTCGAGGTGATCTTGGTGGTCGTATTGAGGCCGGTGAACTGGTGCGTGATATCCACACCGGTCGAACCGCTGCGCGTATTCGCAGAGCCGGCCTCGGTATTGCCGAAATTCCAATTGAGAGTGTGCGTCGCCGACGGTGTGACCGAAGCGCTGAACGTCACGACATCACCCGGGAACGGACCGGCCTGCGTCGGCTGCGCGTTGGGGTTGGTCGTACCGAACGGAGCGCTCTTCATTGTGGCGGTCAGCACAGGACCGTCGGCACCGAGCTGATAGACGTCGCCGAGGCCCCAAGCCCCATAAAGGAGATAGGTCTTCGTGCCCTGCTTGACGATCTGAACAGCGGCCGGAGTGGCGACGAAGCCGCCCGGCTGCGCGTACCCGGACGGGGGCGCGTGATAGTACTTACGGAAGAAGTCATCCACGTCGAGGAGACGAAGGGCGCCCGAGCTCTCGATCTTGAAGATATAGAGCTGGTTCGCTTCCTTGCCGTTGTACATGATCGTGCCACCAACGGCCAGATAGCCCGCGGCGGCATTCATGAATTTCGGGAAGAACGCACCCGGATAGGCAGAGACTGTCGAGTGGTTGTAGCTACCCGAGCCGTTCCGCATCAGCCTGTGAATGACATTGCTCTCAGGACTCTTCGCGCCGCGCTCGGTGACCCACAGGTTGCCCTGGTCGTCGAAGCTCAGCCCTTTCAGGTACCGCCCGGAGGACGGCGAGACCTGGTCGAAGGCAGAGCCGCCGGAGACGTAGGCAGCGTAGGTGTAGAGCATCACCTTGCCGTCGCCGTTATAGACCGCCAGGACCTGATTCTCGTCATCCTTCGCCCAGGCCTGAAAACCGTGGAGAGAGCCGGAGCGGACGCTCGGCGCGGACGGCGAGCCGGGGGTCGTCACATCATAGACATACGTCATTGTGGCGGTGCCGACATCGGATACGAACGCGAAGTAGCGCGAATTCGACTTCAACGTGAAGATGCCGGTTGGCCTGAGGTTTCCGAGACCGTCGATGACCTGTACGGTCTTCTGCAGGTGCGTGGAGTTCGTCTCGCCATTGTCTTTGACGATTCCCCAGCCGAATTCGTCATACGCCATGTAGACGTAGCCACGGTCATCGACATCGAGATCCCACAGCCGGTCCTGGTTGTCCGCAACAGGAACCTGCCAGCCACCGGAATTCGTGCTTTCGGGATACACGTGCGCATCGAAGATCGCGATCTTCTCCAATGGGCTGCGGCCACCGTAGCCACTGCCGGTCCCGATCACGTTGACGGGGCTCAGCCCCTGCTGCAGTTTGGTCGTGAAGAACGTGCTCAGCGAGTAAATGCCAACAGCCTGTCCGATCTGCGAGTAAAGGCGTGGCGGAGCAGTGCCGCGCTGGTTGAGCGCTACGCGCATGAACCCCGCGCGCGCGGTGCGCATCCCGATGTGTTGGACACTGACGGTGTCGTTGGAGTCGACATAGCGACCAACGAACGACGAAAGCGGAGCAGCATATTGATACGTCGGCTTGCCCGCGTTCTGCTCACCGCTCGAGTTGAAACCCGGGCAAGTCGTGCACACCGTGGCTGCCTGCCCGACTTTGGACGGCAGCGGGTAATTTTGAGCGAGCGACGGAGACGCGACTACGAGAGCCGCAATCAGGGTAAGGACGTTTTTCCACACCATTTTCAACTAACACCCCCGGAATCATCTGGACCGTTGGAAACGCAGGTTATTGTAAGCGCGCGCGAAGGGACTGCAAAGTTTTTTTTGCTGGGACCGAGCGGGCAAAACGATCGAGACCACCAAAAAAAAGGCGGGCTGGATATCCAGCCCGCCTTTCGGCTACTGCTTTGAAGCGAGAATTACGGGATGAAGTCCGGGGTCACGTCAGCAGCCGGACCCGGGAGAACGCCCACGATGCCACCATCGGAGAATTCGGTGATGTCCTCACGCGGCGTGCAACCATTGCCGAGCCAGGCAGCGTCGAAGTCCACCGAGTAACGACCCTCGGCGCGGAGCGAGACGACAACCCAGTTCTGGGTCGCGAACTCGGTCGCGGCCAGGGAGGCCAGACCGTTGTCGAGGTTGAGGTACACCCAACCAGCGATTTCCGTGTCGATGATGTCCTGCGGGAAGACATCGTTGTCAGCGATCGACGTCAGCGACGTCTCCGGCAGAACGATGTCGTCCGTGCCGACCGACGGCGAAACGATGATCTCACCACCGGCGACGCCTTCGCCGTTTTCGTCTTCGTCGAAGACGACGGATTCGGTCACGAGGAGCACGCCGTTGTCATCAACGGTCGAGCAGGTCGTGCCGATGTTGACACCTTCACGCCAGATCTTGAAGCCGGTCTGGAACGTGCCCGTGCCACCGTTGATCCAGCGAGCAGCGAAGAGCGACGGCAGCGGCTGCCGGCGATCGAGCGTGTTCGGGATGAGCGGAGCAACGGAAAGCGGGGTCTGGTAACGGCTGTAGAACGTGCGGTCGAAGTTCGTCGGGGTCGGATCCACAGACTGCGTGTTGCCCGTGCCCTCAGGAACTGCACGGATGTGAACCATCGGGTTGCCCTGGGCGAAGTTCTGGCCACTGTTGACCTGCTGGTAGTCGCCGATCAGGACGTTGTCGAAGCGGATTTCTGTCGTGAAGTAGACGTCGCCATCGGTCGGGAGACCGGTGCCGCAGAAGTTCACGACGTCGATCGTCGCGTAGCCGACAGCATTCTCATGAATGTTGCCGACGTTGTTGCAACCAGCGAAGAGCGGGTTGCCCGGGACGGCCGCAACAGTACCTTCCGTGAAGGCGGTCTGCATACGGTCGATGTGGAAGTCCGGCAGGCTGCCCGGCAGTCCAACGCAAGCCGCGAGGTTCTGGTTCGAACCCGGCTCGATGAGGTCCCAACGGTCGGTCACGCCATTGAAATGACCAAAGGCGGCGCCTTCCGAGATGTCCGTACCTGTGCCGGCGCGGGTGCGCGAGCCGGAGGCCGGCGCGACAACGCCTTCCCAGATGACGTCAAAGAGGTTGATGCTCTGGACGTCATATCCAGTCAGGTAGATGTTGAAATCGATGACCGGGTACGAGTAATCGGTCCAGAGAACGACGTGGGCGATGGCCGGGTACTGCGACACGTTCGTGATCGTGAACAGAGTCGTCTCACCCGTACGGTCGTCCGAGACTTCGAAATACGGCAGCAGCAGCGTCGCGGCAGGAGCCACACTGATATCGCAGCTGTCATCGTTGTTCGTCGTCGCCGGGGAACCGGTGAGGTACGTCGCCTCGGTGGCAACCCCTCCGTTCCCTGCAAACGCCGACCCTGCAACCACGAACGTGGCCAACAGAGCCCAAACGGTAAGTTTCTTCATTTCTATCTCCTACACTTCCTTGATTAATGAAAACGAACGAAGGTTGGCTCACCCAATCCAGACGATACGATCACCTCCGTGTTCAGATTTTTCATTTGAAAAAATTGTGTGTCAGATGTTGTTGAGCTTCTACAACGTAAGACGAAATATTCGGAATGTCAATACTTCGAGGCCGCTTATATGCGATTCCGACATATGGGACCCCGTTTGATTCGGCGGAATATACCCTTGATCCCAACCCAGCGCAAGGTGAATTTGCGCGACTAACGCGCCACTCCTCGATTCAAAAACACCTGAATACTGCCGTTTTTCGCAGCAAGTGCCGTCGTCGAATCAGCCTCGTACATCACGATCAAGTCCGGCCGTGAGTCACCATTCACATCCGCGATCTTGACGTCGTAGTTGCGCTGCGGCGCGAGAGCAATCCCCTCGACTTCCGCGCGGCTGAACCCACCTTTGCCGTCGCCGAGCAGCAGAACCGCTTCCCGCGGCTCGCTGCGCGTGAAGAGAACATCCTGGTTGCCGTCGCGATCGAAGTCGCCGTGACCGAGTCCGGCAATCGCACGACCCGGCCCGTAGCGCATGATCGTCGTTCTCTTGGCCACGCCACCCTCGAAGCTCAAACGGTCGATGGCCACGACGCTCTGCAGCGGCGGACGCGGAACCAGCGTCGGATCGAGCCGTGCGGGCCAGCCGCGCGCGGAAGCCATCACCGCATCGTCCTTCGTCTTCGAGCTGAATGGCGCCGCGGTCACCGCGTGATAGGTCCCACGGCCCGGAATGACCACTCCCGACTCGTCTTCGAACACCTTGTACTTCGCAGCCTCGGCGCCGCTGAGGAAAACGGTGTGCGTCGAGTTGTTGAACATCGTCGAGCCGATGAAGTCCGGGTGACTGTCGCCGTTGAAGTTCGCCGCGGCGAGCCAGTCGCCGCTGATTCCGTGCTGGCGCTCGGAGAGGTTCACGCCTTCCCACTGCTGCCCCTTCTCGCGATTCAGATACGCGCGGAGACCAGCGTAGGAGTTCTCACGCAGCTCTTTGCCACGCGCCAGCGGGCCTTCCCACAGCGCCACGACGTCGGTCCAGCCATCGCCATCGACGTCGGTCGCGAGGACGCGGCGTGACGGGAACTTGCGCTCGCGTTTCGCTTCACGGAAGTTTCCGTTGCCATCGCCGAGCAGCACGATGACACCCTCGAGGTGAACGGCGAACGCGACGTCCATCTTCTTGTCTTTGTTGAAATCGGCCACCGCGGCACCGCCGTAGTCGATGCGATACGGCCATCTCGCTTTCGTCCAGAGCTTCCAGTTGCCCTTGCCGTCGCCGAGATAGATCGACGGCGTACCGGAGCCTGCACCGCGCTCGGACGGCACCATGAGATCGGCGAACCCGTCGCCGTTCATGTCGGCGACGTCGAGCGAGTTGCGCCACGAGCCACTCGTCGGCAGTCCGTTCGATGCCGCTTCGAAACGCACTTTCGTCGAAGAGCGCGGCGGCTCGAGCGGCTCGTACTCGCCGCGGATCTTTTTCATATAGTCGACGTTCTGCTGCGAGTACTCCTTGTGCTTCAGCTCTTCGCGACGCTCCTCGGCGGTGCGGCGCGGAGGCGGAGCCGCGACCCACACCCAGACCCACTTCTCGTTTTCCTGGTAGAGCTCATCGACGATGTTGATGTTCGGATGGGATTTCACCCAGCCCGGCTGCGTCGACGGCTTTACCCACTTCTTCTCGACTTTGTGAATCGTGAAGATCCCACCGAACCGATACCACTCTGTCTTCGGATCGGGATCGATGCCCGGATCTTCTTTCGTCCCGAGGCGGTCCGTGCGCTGCTCGGGCGTCTCGGGACGGATGTAGTGCGGCATCCCGCCGTCCGGCACCTGCGTCGCGGCAGACGCGGCCGGCGCATTCTTTTTCGCACTCTCCTGCGCGACTCCCGGCACCTGGGCCAGAAGGAGGACGGACAAGACACAACCGAGGAACCTTCGAAGAGACATCGTTTTCTCCTGTGATTGACTAGATGACGTCGACCAGCGATGGCTGTGCGCGGCGGAAGAACAGAAGCCCTCCCGAGCACACCGCGGCCGCGATCGTCAGTAAGAAGACGATCGACGCGACATCAGGTAACGGTGAGGCCAGCATTGCGCTGCGAAACAAACCAAGCAGTGGCGTCATCGGATTCCAGAAGAAGAACTTCTCGAAGCGGCTGCCCTCGACGGGATAGAGGATGGGGCTGAGGTAAAACGCGATCGACAGGACGAATCCGATGATCTGCGTGACATCGCGGAAGAAGACGTAAGTCGCCGAGAGGAAGAATCCCACCCCGAGCTGCAGCAGGAACTGCAGGACCAGCGCCACCGGCAACAGCCAGAGCTTCGGCATCGGCATCCCCTGAGCCAGACGGGCGATGATGAAGATCGCCAGCGCGACGCACTCGAAGATCATGGCCGTGGCGTTCGGAACGATCACCAGCAGCTCGCTCCGCAACGGGAGACGCCGCACGATGGCTGAGTTATCAACGATCGACGTGGTCGCACGGGAGAGGCCTTCGCTGACACCGAGCCAGGGCAGGAGACCTGCGATCAGGAAGTAGATATATTGATCGCCCGATCCGCCGGCACGGCCCCCCGGAATCATGAACGTGAAGACGAACCAGTACAGGACGACGAGGCTGAGGGGCTGCAGGATGGCCCACGCGAGCCCGAGTGCCGAGCCGGTGAACCGTGCCGTCAGGTCGCGCCTGATCAGCTCGCGCAGTAGATGGAGTGTGGCGTCCGTGACCTTATTTCCCTCGGGGCTTGACAGGAGGGGTCAGCGCCCACATCTTGCTTATTGACTCGACGTTATTGTTTAATAGCATAAAAGTCAACGAAGACGACATGAACAGGCCAGCACAACTCGAACTCGTCGGTCGCAAGATCCGGCAGCTCCGCCGCCAGCGCAAGCTCACGCAGGTGGAGCTCGCGGAGAAGATCGGGATCCATCAGTCGGACCTCTCCCGCATGGAACAGGGAGAGTACAAAGTCGGCCTGGATACCCTGCTTAAAATCCTGCAGTGCTTCGATCTCAGCATCGGCGACTTCTTCGACGAGAACAATCGCGCCGATACGGTTCTGGACAAGTACCGCTCACTCAGCCCCGTCGCGCAGAAGGAAGTCGAGAGCTTCATCGAGTTCAAGCGCGCGCAGGAGAATGGTGATGCGGACGGGGTGGAGGGAGGGGACGCAGATGCTTAGCACGAACCGAGTGGAAGAGCTGCGCCAGAAGGCGTTGTCTCATGTGCGCAGCGCGGAGTACGAAGAAGCGCTCACCGCATATGACGAAGCATTGGCACTGGCCACGGACGACGAAGTCCATGAGCTCCTGACCATCAACAAAGCCGACGCGATGATCGCGCTCGAGCGCACCGGCCCCGCGGTCGCTGCACTCCCCGCGATCCTGATGCGCCGCCGCAATCTGCATCACACGTTCCTCGCCTCGTATGCGCTCATGTTCAAGCATCGTCTTCAGAACGAGAGCAAGCGCGCGGCGTTCTACGGCCACGTCGCACTCGACGCAGCGCAGGAAGCAGAAGAGCCGTTCTGGCGCATGGCCGCGCTGAACGATCTCGGCATCATTTACGAAATCGACTCGCAGTTCGATCAGGCGATCGATTGCTTTGAGCAGGCGCTCGTGCTGATCGAGCAGATCTCCGACGACGATGAGCACAAGCTGAGCTACGGCGCAGCGCTGCAGAACCTCGGCGCTTCGAAGCTGCTCAACGGCCGTCATCAGGAAGGCGTCGACGACATCAATCGCGCGCTTCCATGGATCGTTTCCGCCGCGGCTCTCGCCGAGGCGCACATCGATCTCTGCTTCGGCTATCTCGAGCTCGGACAGCTCGACAAATCGATCTTCTACGGCCAGTCCGGCCTTTCTCTCGCCGCCGAACCGCGGCAGATCCGCAACGCTCACTATCTCCTCGGCGAAGCCTGCTACAAAGCAGACGACGCGGAGGGCGCCGACTTCCACTTCACCGAGCTCACGAAGTTCTATCCGCAGTTCCGCAATCTCAAAAACCTCCTCTTTGGACTCGATCTGCGGTCAATGGTGAATTTCAAGTTATGAAGAAGCTTCTCGTCCTGCTCGCCCTGTTGGTGGCCCTGCCGCTTTCCGCGGGCACGGAGATTTCCGACATTCTTCTGAGCTCCTCCGGGACGCTCTACACGGTCGCTTCCGAAGTGCCGCCCGCCGATGCAAAGAGCGATGCGCTCATGTATCTCGTGCTCACGGAACGGAACGGCGAAACGACGACACGCGAAGTGGTCCCGGCGACCAACGTTCGCGGAGCGCATCTCAACGCACTCCTCGGCCACGACGCCAAATCAGGCACGCTGTTCGTCTTCTGGACTCTCCACTTCGGCTACCAGTACCACGAGCTCCTGTTCTGCACGCGCGACCGCGACGGCAACTGGTCGGCTCCCTCGACGTTCGGCTCCGCTTATAACGAGCGTCTCAACCTCCGGATCGCAGTGACGAACAAAGTCGCGGATCCCGAGGGTGGCGATCCAACGGATGGCCTCACCGTTCATGCGACGTGGTGGGAGTACGACACGCAGGGTCGTCAGGCTGCGAAGTACCGCATGCTCCCGATCGAGAACGGCCAGGTGAAAGACGCCTCCGATCTCAATCTCTCCGAGTTCCTTGCCTACGACACGATCAACAACACTCCGAACGCCAACCCCGCGCTGCTCAAGCAGCCCCTCCTCTCCGCCTCAGCGAAACAGGACAGCGTTCTGCTCGTCTTTGCGAACACGAAGAGCGGCGCTTTCTCGCAGGTCCGCATCACACCGACGCTCAAAGTAGGCGCCGAGGGCCGCATCCGCATCCCGGTCGGCAAGCGCGAAAAGGGCTACAAGTCTCCGGATCTCAACGTCGAAGCAGACTCGCGGCTCGAAGGGGTCTTCGACGATCACGGCTTGAAAGCGATCTACGCGATCAACGACAGCGCGATGCACTATGTGACGCCGACTGTCGAGGGATGGTCTGAGTCGCGGACGATCGCACTCGACGAGCAGATCAACAGCAGCACCGCGGTCAGCGCGCTGCGCAAGATGGTCAACGAGCAGTAAGCCTCACATCACACGACACAACACGAAAAGCCGGCGCGCTGCGCCGGCTTTTTCATTTGTTGGGCGTGTCGTCAGATACGAGGCTTCGAGTGCTTGACCGACGTGATGATGCCCACACCGACGAGCAGCAATGCGCCGACGCCGATCCAGAAGGGCGGTGCGTCGAACTTGTATGCGACGAGCGCCAGGGCGATGATCACGATCAGCCAGCCGACGAACGATAGATTGAACCAGTTCACAGGGTACCTCCGCCATCGGACTCAGCAAAGACGCTGCCTGAACGCAAAAAGCCCGGCGCTGTGAGGCGCCGGGCTTCAGGAACTTGCTGCGATTGGTGGGTTTACTTGCCCTGGATGACGAATGCGATGACGAGCGCGTAGATGACGAGCGACTCGATCAGCGCAAGACCGATGATCATCGAGAGACGGATCGGGCCGGCCGCGCTCGGATTACGGGCGATGCCTTCAACGGCTGCAGCGATGGCCTTTGCCTGTCCGATTGCGCCCGCCGCGGCCGAGAGGCCGAGAACGAACGCTGCGCCGATGACACCCCATTTGACGCCGCCAGCGGCAGGAGCATCCTGGCCGAACGCGGAGAACGCGGTCAGCGCGAGGAGCACGAAGAGAACGATGTGCTTTTTGGTCATTTGAAATTCCTCCTATTCGATTTTTCGAACCCGTAGGTTTTCTTGGTTTCAGTGTTCTTCGGTTGCGACGGCGCCACCGATGTAGACCATCGTCAGCATGATGAAGACGAACGTCTGCAGGAACGCGCCGAAGATGCCCAGACCCATCATCGGCCAGGGGATGACGAACGGCAGCATGCCCATGAAGATCCCGGTGGCGGTGTGCTCACCGAAAATGTTGCCGAACAGGCGCATGCCCAGCGAGAGAATGCGGGCGAAGTGTCCGATCAGCTCGATCGGGAACATGAGCGGCGCCAGCCACCAGATCGGCCCCGCGAAGTGCGCGAGATAGTGCCCCAGTCCCTGCTTCCGGATTCCGACGTAGTTGTAATAGAGGAAGGCCATCAGCGACAGCGCGAAAGTCGTGTTCGTATTGCCTGTCGGCGGCTGGAGGAAGAAGAAGAGGCCGAACAGGTTGGAAAAGAAGATGAACACGGCGAAGCCGCCGATGATGTAGAGGAACTTCTCCGAATGCGGGCCGACGATGTCCTGCAGCAGCGCCTTGAGACCGCCGACGACGAGCTCGAGGAGCTGCTGGAAACCGCCCGGGTTGTCGCGGCTGATGCGGCGCGACATGAGCGGAAAGACAATGGCGCTGATGAGCAGCACCAAAAGGGCCATGACCACGTGATCGGGAACGTCGAACCCGAACGCGTGGCGCCAGATGTACTTGTTGAATGGCTCGTAAAGGATTGAGTGTTCGTGTTCCATCTATCTTCGAGCAACCTCTCGGACCAGCGAATACAGAGCTTCGCCGCAGATTCCCACCACGATAATCGAGAACCCCATCAGCACACTAACCGCATTGAAACGAGCGATGATGATCGTAACCGTGAGCGCCACACCAAGGAGAGCGAAGCGCGCCAAAGCACGCAAAACCAGCTTTCGAGCGTGCGAGTGTGCCGCCGGTTGGAGCAGATTGTTGACGATCTCCTCCAACCAAAGGAACGTGATCATAGTCACCGCTGCACTGCAAGTCAATCCGAGAAAGGCGTGAAAACCGCCCAAAATCGCGGAGAAAGCGGCGAACACGACCAGCGCGACCCACGCCGTGCGTTTGATCCGCCGCAGCACGTCGGCGGGTGTTTCCAGGTCGTACCATTGCGGCTCTTCGGGGGGCGGCGTCTCGGTCACGGCTTTCCGGCCATGCGGAAGAGGTTCACGAACGCGGCCGCGATTCCGAAGGCGCTGAAAATCGCCGTCAGCCAGGGCCAGGTCCCGAACCACTTGTCCATCCCCCACCCCCAGAGCGCGCCGAGGCCGATGGAGATGGGAAACATCCACCCGATGGCCGAGGCCTCGAGCATCTGACGGTATTCGCGGCGATTGTTCTTATCGTCGGGCATTGGCGATCCGCTTCGCGACGCCGGAGCCGGATTTGCCGGCCGCCTCGATCAGTGGCGAAGGCAGAATACCGAGAATCAGCGTAATCGCAAGGCAGGCCGCCGCGACGAACTTCAGCGTTCCGCCGCCGGCGAGCTCCGCCGTCTTGCCGTCGCGGAAGTACATCGCCATGACCAGGCGCAGGTAATAAACCATCGATACGGCGGACATCAGCACCGCGATGACCGCGAGCTTGCCGAATCCCGCGCCAACCGCGGCCCAGAAGAGAAAGTACTTGCCGATGAATCCCGAGGTCGGCGGGATTCCGCCGAGCGAAAGCAGAAAGATCACCATCGCGAACGCCACGAACGGTGCGCGGTGATGCAAGCCCTCGAAGTCCTCGACGCGTTCTCCGGCGTATTCGTGCCGCTCGAGCATCAACACTGTCGCCCAGATACCAAGGGTCGAGAACACATAGACGACCGAGTAAACCAGTACGCCCTTCAAGCCGGTCTCGCTGATCGAAAGGATACCCAGCAGCACATAGCCGGCGTGTCCGATCGACGAGTACGCGAGCATGCGCTTGACGTTGTCCTGCGTGATCGCCGCGAAATTGCCAAGGATCATCGACAGCGCGGCGATGATGGCGAGGACGTTCTGCCAGTCGACGCGGAAGTGATGCAGCGACACGTAGAAGATGCGCGCGAAGATCGCAAACGCTGCCACTTTGGAGGCAGTGGAAAGGAAGGCAGTGATCGGCGTCGGTGCGCCTTCATAGACGTCCGGCGTCCACACATGGAACGGCGCGGCCGCGATCTTGAAGCAGAGTCCCGCGCCGAGCAGCATGATGCCGAACATCAACGCATCGTTCGACACGAGCGTCGACATCGACTGGGAGATCGCCAGTAGATTCAGCGATCCAGTCACGCCGTAAATGAGCGAGATTCCGTACAAGAGAATCGCCGAGCTCACCGCGCCGAGGATGAAGTACTTCATCGCTGCTTCGGTCGACTTCTGCTCGTTCTTGAAATAGCCGGCCAGGATGTAGCTCGACAATGACATCAACTCGAGACCGACGTAGATCGTCGCCAGGTTGATGCCCGAGACCATGAACATCATTCCGCACAGTGCGAACGCGAGCAGCGAGTAGTACTCCCACGCTGCATACGGGGAACGCCGCAGGTAGCCGTCCGACAACAACACGACCCCGGCCAGCGTGACGATGAGCAGGATCTTGAAGAAGATCGAGAACCGGTCGAGCGCGAACATCTGCGCAAAGCCCGCGGTCTGATCGACATTGATCACCGCATAAGAAGCGGCGAAGACCGAAATCGCTGTAATGCCGAGCAACACGAGCATCGACCACTTGGCCGTGGTCGGCGAATTGCGAAAACCCGACACCGGCGCGATCAGCAGCAGGCACGCGCCGATCGCGATGATGATCTCCGGCAGGAGATACAGCGTGTCGCCCCAGGTCATTTCGACGCGACCTCGTGATGATCAGCCGGCGCAGCCTCGGGCGTCGCAGGATAGGTCAGTCGCTCTTTCGCGAAATACTCCGGATCGACTTTCTGCACGACGTACGCGACCGGTTTTTCCAGGATCTCGAAGAACGGTTTCGGATAGACGCCGATCCAGATCATCAGTCCGATGAGCGCGAGCATCATGCCGAGCTCGCGGCGATTCACGTCCGGAATCTTGGCGTTCTCCGGATTATCGAGCGGACCCCAGAACACACGCTGATAAAGCCATAAGAGATATGCGGCGCCGAGAACGATGCCGATTGCGGCGATCACCGCATAGGCAATCGTGCCGTAAGCGGTCGAATTGGCGACGCCGAGAAGGATCGTGAACTCACCGATGAACCCATTAAGCGCCGGCAAGCCCATCGACGACAACGCCGCGATCAGGAACAGCGCCGCGTACATCGGCATCTGCTTCGCCAGTCCGCCGTAATCCGCGATCATGCGCGTATGGCGGCGCTCGTAGATCATGCCGACCAGCAGGAAGAGCGCGCCGGTCGAGATGCCGTGATTGATCATCTGAATGACCGAGCCGCCGATGCCCATCGGGTTGAGCGCGAACATGCCGAGCATGACGTAGCCCAGGTGGGAGACAGATGAATAGGCGACGAGCTTCTTCATGTCCTTCTGTACGAGCGACACGAGCGCGCCATAGATGATGCCGATCAGTGACAGAACGACGATCGGGAACAGGAGTTCTCTCGTCGCATCAGGCAGGATCGGCAGTGCGAATCGCACGAAACCGTACGTGCCCATCTTCAGAAGAACCGCGGCGAGGATGATCGAGCCCGCGGTCGGCGCTTCGACGTGTGCGTCGGGCAACCATGTATGGAACGGGAACATCGGCACTTTGATGGCGAAGCCGAAGAAGAATCCGAGGAAGATCCAGAACTGCAAGTTCGGCGGGATGAGGTGCCCGATCTCGTGGAACTTCAATACGCTGAAGGTTCCCTCGTTCCCGAGCCCCGCGATATTGAGGAACGAAATGCCGCCGTCATTGAAGAAATAGAGCGCCAGGATCGACAGCAGCATCAACACCGAACCGGCCAGCGTATAGAGGAAGAACTTGATGGCCGCGTAGAGTTTCCGCGCGCCGCCCCAGATACCGATGATGAAGTACATCGGCACGAGCATGATTTCCCAGAAGACGTAGAAGAGGAAGAAGTCCAGCGCGCAGAACGTGCCGATCATGCCGGTCTGCAGCATGAGCAGCAGCGTGTAGTACTCCTTCTCGCGGTGATGGATCGCGCTGTAGGAGGAGACCACGGCGATGATGCCCATGAACGTGGTCATGAGGATGAGCAGCATGGAGATGCCGTCGACGCCGAAGTCGTACTTCACGCCGAGAGAAGGAATCCACTCATAGATCTCGCGGAACTGCCAGAGATCATCACCGGTGCCGGCGCGATTGAAATTCGGCCAGAGGTACAGCGAAACCAGGAAGTCGATGACGGCCGTCGCCGTAGCCACGATGCGGATCGCACGCGAGTTGCTCTTGTTCACGAAGAACAGGATCACCAGCGCGCCGATCAGCGGGATGTAGGTGATGACGTTGAGAATACCCATCGACTAGCTTCTCCCCTATTACGGCTTCATGAACAGATAGACCATGGCGATCATGACGATGCCTCCGCCCATGACCAGTGCGTAGTTCTGAACCATGCCGCTCTGCATGCGGCGGAACATCATCGAGCCGGCCTTCGCGAGCGAGGCCACGCCATTCACAGCACCGTCGACGACGTACTTGTCGAAGAGCGACGAGCCATTCGCCAGGATATACACCGTGAAGTGGCGCGTGCCATTGACGATGCCGTCCACGATCCACTGATCGAACCACCACAGTGCGCGGCAGAGCGCCAGCGTACCGGCGATGACGGTCTTGTCATAGAGCTCGTCGACCCAATACTTGTTCTCGAGGAGGCGATACACCGGCGCGAACTTCGTCGCAATACGTTTCGGCGTCGCCCAATGCGCATCGAGTCCATAGAAGCGACGCGCGAAGAACCATCCCAGCACGGCGACAGCGATCGAGATCGCCATCAGGATCCATTCGAGTGAATGCGGCGCTTCGTGGAAGTGGAACGCCTCGCCGCCGATCGGCAGCAGTACCGGTGAGAGCCAGCGCTGGAACACCGTCGGATGCGGACCACCGATCGCGGCCGGCCAGCCCACCCATCCGCCGAGGATCGACAGCAGCGCCAGCACCATTAATACGCCCGTCATGCTCCACGGCGATTCGTGCGGATCGTGCGAGCCGTGGTGCCCGTGCGCGTCATCTTTGTGCTCCGTGTCGGCATGCGCATCAGCAGCGTGTGCGTCGTGATGTGCTGCTTCGACCGCATGCGCTCCGCGATAAGTCCCGTGGAACGTCATGTAGTACAGCCGGAACATGTAGAACGCGGTCATCCCCGCCGTAATGACGCCGAGGATCCAGATGATCTTGTGGTGTGAATACGCGTTGGCGAGAATCTCGTCTTTCGAGAAGAAGCCGGCCAGCGGCGGGATGCCGGCGATCGCGATCGTCGCGATCAGCATCGTGATGTGCGTGCGCGGCATGTACTTCTTCAGACCGCCCATCTTGCGCATGTCCTGTTCGCCGCCGCAGCCGTGAATGACCGAGCCGGCGCCGAGGAAGAGGCAGGCCTTGAAGAACGCGTGCGTCATCACGTGGAAAATCGCCGCCGTGAAGGCACCGACGCCTGCGCCAATGAACATGTATCCGAGCTGCGAGACCGTCGAGTACGCGAGGACTTTCTTGATGTCGTTCTGCACGAGCGCAATCGACGCCGCGAAGATCGCAGTCACCGCGCCGACGATCGCGACGACCAGCATCGCGTCCTCGCCGATCCGGAACAGCACATTCGAGCGCACGACCATGTAGACGCCGGCCGTGACCATCGTGGCCGCATGGATCAGTGCGGAGACGGGCGTCGGGCCAGCCATTGCGTCCGGCAGCCACACATACAACGGAACCTGCGCCGACTTACCGGTCGCACCGACAAACAACAACAGGCAGATCAGCGTCGCCACGCCCGCGTATTGCGCCTGCCCACCATGCGCGGCCATCGCAAAGACTTTCCCGAAGTCCGCGCTGCCGAAGGTATTGAAGATCAGGAAAATACCGAGGATGAATCCGAAGTCGCCGATGCGATTGACGATGAATGCTTTCTTGCCCGCGTCGGACGCGAAGTTCTTCTGATAATAGAAGCCGATCAGCAGGTACGAACAGAGACCGACGCCTTCCCATCCGACGAACATGACGATGTAGTTCGCTCCGAGAACGAGCAACAGCATCATGAACATGAACAGATTGAGGTACGTGAAGAAGCGCGTGTACCCCGTCTCGTGCGACATGTAGCCGGTCGCGTAGACGTGAATCAGAAAGCCGATCCACGTCACGATCATCAGCATCGTGCACGACAGAGGATCGATGCGGAACGCCAGGTCGATCGAGAAATTCGCGATGTAGTTGCCGACGGATCCGATTCCGGCCGGGATCCATTCGTAATAGGAGAACTGCTCGAACGGTTTGTGGCTGCCGCGGAACGGCAACACGACCAAGAACGTCGCGATGAGAGCCGAGAGTGCAGTCGTTCCGAGCGCGACCGCGTTCGTGATGGTCTTGTTCTTGGGCGTCAGCGGCCGCGCGAATGCGCGCGTTCCGTTGATCAGCGCGCCGAGCGCGGGCAGCAGAACCACCGCCAGAAGCGCTTTATCCATTCAACGTCCTCGCTTCATCGACGTTCACACTGCCGCGCAACCGGTATAGCTGAATGATGATCGCCAGCCCCACCGCGGCCTCACCCGCCGCGACCGCGATCACGAAGATCGTGAAGACCTGTCCGTCGAGATTGCCGATCTGATGCGAGAAGGCCACGAGGTTGATGTTCACCGCATTGAGCATCAGCTCGATGCACATCAGGACCGTGATCATGTTGCGACGCACGATCACGCCGATCAACCCGACGGCGAACAGCGTTCCGGAGAGCATCAGGTATTGAGCAGTACTAGGCATTCCCGCTCCTGTGCGTATGCGCGCTGTTATGCACTCATCGCCTCCTTGATTTCCTTCTCCGTCTCGGCCCGGTCGAGGATGTACTGCGGCGTCGTTTCTTCTTCCTCGACCGACAGCTCGCGCTTGCCGATCACGATCGCGCCGATCATCGCCACGAGCAGGAACAGCGACACCACCTCGAACGGCACGAGGTAGTCGGTATAAAGCGCCATCGCCACCGCCTCGGCATTCCGGTTCTCGCGCTCGCGCGTGCGGCGCACGAGTTTGTCCGGATCGCTCGGATGCGCCGTGAGATGCGTCTCGGTCACGGTCGAGAGCTTCCTGTCTGCATCAATGGCTGGCTCGTGATACACGCCGCCACTCACCATCGTGGCCAGCAGCACGAACACCGCGAGACCGATTCCGATCCCGCCCATCCACACCGACGACATCACCTTCTCTTCGGGCAGATGTCGATAGTTGATCAACATGACCACGAACAGGAACAACACCATGATGCCGCCCGCATAGACGAGCACCTGTACGGCCGCGACGAACTCCGCGGACTTCAGCACGAACAGCACCGCCACGCATAAGAACGTGAGCAGAAGAAACAGCGCCGAATGCACGGGATTGCGCATCGCCACGACGAGGATCGACGAAGCCACCGCGATCGTGCCGATCACGATGAACACGAGGAGAGGCATCTGTGAAGTGACGCTGTCCATGATCAGCTCAGAAGCTTCTGCTCGTCATTGGCGAGCTTCGGCTTCCCCTCCGCTTCCGGCAGACCCGTATAGCGCGGGCGGTCTTCCCAGTACTCGAGCTCCTGCATGTTGAAGTAGAGATCGTTGCGGTCATAGCTGGCCAGTTCGTACGTCTTGGTCGTGAGCCAGATCGATTTCGGTTTCGTGGGGCAGGCTTCTTCGCAGAGCGAGCAGAACATGCAGCGCTTCACGTCGATGTCGTAGCGGTCGAGGACTTTGATCTTTTTCTTCTTGCCGCCCTCTTCGATCATCTCGTCATGGACGTCGATGTAGATGATGTCGATCGGACAGGCCACCGCGCAGAGCTTGCACGCGATGCAGCGGTCGTACGAGAACTTGAACATGCCGCGGAAGCGGTCCGCCGGCTCCATCCGCTCTTCGGGATAGCGGATCGTCACCTTCGGCTTGAAGAGCTCGCGCAGCGTGGTCTTCAACCCTTCCAGCAAATCGAGGAGGAGGAACTTATCCGACCACCTCGGCTTCGGATACTCAACTAGCATGAGCCACCTTCTGAGGCGTCTTTTCGATTGGCTTCTTCTTCGGCTTCGGCTTGAACAGATAGAACGCGGTCGTGCCGATCACGCCGATTCCGATCCAGTACATCAGCCGCTCCTGCCCCACCAGAATGAAGATCGCGGTGACGAAGATGTTCGCCAGCGCCAGCGGGATCATGAACTTCCAGCCGAGGTCCATCAGCTGATCGAAGCGGAAGCGCGGGAACGTCGCGCGGAACCACACGTACATCAGCAGGAACAGCATCACTTTCGTGAAGAAGATCGCCGCACCGAGCAGGCCGCCGATGAAGCCCATCCCCTGCAGGGCGTCGGTCGTGAGTCCGATGCCGAACATGCCGAGCGTCCAGCCGCCGAAGAACAGCGTCACGATCAGGCACGAGTTCACGATCATCATCGAGTACTCGCCGAGCATGAAGAACGCGAACTTCATCGCCGAATACTCGGTGTGATAGCCGGCCACGAGCTCCGACTCCGCTTCCGGCAAATCGAACGGCGTGCGGTTGTTCTCCGCGTTCATCGACACGAGGAAGATGAAACACGCCACGATCTGCGGGATGAAGTTCCAGGCGTTGACTTCCTGATAGCGGACGATCGTCACGAGATCGAGCGAGCCCGTCATCATCAACACGCCGACGATCGAAAGTCCGAACGGCACTTCGTACGAAACCATCTGCGCCGCCGAGCGAAGACCGCCCATCAGCGAGTACTTGTTGTTCGAGGCCCAGCCGCCGAGGATGATTCCGTAGACCGCGGTGGACGTGAGCGCGATGATCAAAAGCAGTCCGACATTCACGCGCGTGACGGTGAACGTCGGCGGCGGTCCGTACGGAATCAGACAGAAGACGATGAATGCCGGCAGCAGCGGCAGGACCGGTCCGAGGAAGTACGCGATCTTTTCCGACTTCGAGGGAACGATGTCTTCCTTCAAGAGGAACTTGATCGGATCCGCGATGATCTGCAGCAGGCCCGCGGGGCCGACGCGATTGGGGCCGAGTCGCGCCTGGAAGAGTCCGAGCAGCCGGCGCTCCACCCAGTTCATCGCCGCGACCATCACCTGCACGATGACGAACGCGATGATGAACTTGACCAGCGGCCAGATGAGGTAGGTCATCAAGGCCTTGTTCATGCGCCAACCTCCCGAGGGCGAATTGAAAATTGAAAATTGAACATTGAAAGATCGGAACGCATCAGCGCGATCGGACCGTCCGATTTTTCAATGTTCAATTTTTCAATTTTCAATTTTCTTTTCATCGATCCACTTCTCCGAGGACGATATCGATCGTTCCGATCAACGCCACGAGGTCGGAGACGAGGTGACCCTTCGCCATCGCCGGAAGCGCCTGCAGGTTGACGAAGCTCGGCGGCCGCACGTGGCAGCGATAGGCGTTCTGCGTCTTGCCGTCCGAGACGATGTAGTAGCCGATCTCACCCTTCGGCGATTCGATCGAGTGATAGACCTCGCCTTCCGGCGGCCGGACCACTTTGGAGATTTTCGCTTTGATGTCGCCGGCGGGGGTTTGCTTCACGAGAGGGATGCACTGCCTGAGGATCGAGTTCGACTGCCGCATCTCGGCCATGCGCACGAGATAGCGATCGTAGGTATCGCCGTTCTTGCCGATCGGGATCTCGAACGCGAGCTCGGGGTAACACTCGTACGGTTGCGCGCGGCGCAGATCCCACGAGACGCCGGAGCCGCGCAGCGGCGGTCCGGTGATGCCCCAGTCGATCGCTTCCTCGGGCGACAACACGCCGATACCGACGGTGCGCTTTTTCCAGATGCGATTGTTCGTCAGCAGCGATTCGTATTCGTCCATCGCCGGTTCGAATTTCGCGGTGAACGCTTCGAGATCATCGAGCCAGCCGTGCGGCAGATCGTCCGGCATGCCACCGATGCGCATGCAGTTCAGCGTGAGACGCGCGCCGCAGTAGCTTTCGAAGAGGTCGAGAATCTGCTCGCGCTCGCGGAACGTGTAGAAGAACGGCGTCATCGCGCCGATGTCGATCGCGTGCGTCGCGAGCCACAAAAGATGCGACGAGATGCGCTGCAGTTCGGAGAGCATCACGCGCATCAGCTGCGCGCGTTTCGGAATCAACTTCGTCGCGCCGAGTAGCTTCTCGACCGTTTCGACGAAGCCGAGGTTGTTCGTGGCAGCTGCGACGTAGTCCATGCGATCCGTGTGCGGGATGCACTGCGGATACGCCATGTGCTCGAAAAGCTTTTCCGTTCCGCGATGGAGATAGCCGATGATCGGTTTCGCTGAGACGATGCGCTCGCCGTCGATCTTGAGGAGCACGCGCAACACGCCATGCGTGGACGGGTGCTGAGGGCCGAAATTGACCTCCATTTCGTGGACGTCAAACAAGGCGCACCTCCGGTGCGGTTGTCAGTTGTCGGTTATCGGTTGTCTGTGATGTCCCGCCATGAGGCACAGACAACCGACAACTGAGAACCGACAACGCCGCCGCCGTAAATCGCGTCATTCGCTCTCCTCCACGATAGCCGCAGGCGCAGCCACTGGCTTCGGCGCGGGCGGCTTCGGCGCCAGCGCGGCGGCAGGACCCCCGCCGATCTGCGCGGCAGGCCACGTTCCGTAGCGCTTCCACTCGCCTTTGTAGACGTTGACGTCTTTCACGTCCTTGCCCGTCGATCCCGCCTTGGGGCCACCGCCCTCCGGGAAAACCTCGGGATAAATGCGCGCGCCCGTATCGATGCCGCGAATCGGAAAATCCTTGCGCAGCGGATGGCCGTTGAAGCCGTCCCACATGAGGATGCGCTCGAGGTTCGGATGTCCGGAGAAGTCGATGCCGAACATGTCGAACGTCTCGCGCTCGTGCCAGTTCGCGGTTTTCCAGACGCTCGTGACCGAAGGCACCGGCTCGTTCTCCGGCGTCCAGACGCGCAGACGCACACGCGCGTTTTTCTGGAAGGAGTAGAGCGTGTACACGACGCTGAAGCGCGGGCCGGTGTGATTGGGGAACTTCGAGTAATCGACACCGCAGAGATCGACGAGATAAACGAAGCCGTCGGACTTGAACGCTCGACAGACTTCGACGATGCGGTCGCGATCTGCGAAAAGCGTGATCTCGCCGACGAGCTCACGCGCGCCGACGATTGCGTCGCCGAGGCGGGAGACGGCGGCGGCGACGAGCGGATCGCGTTGGATCTCGTCGACGCTGCGACCAACAGGCAAGCCCGGCGCTGGCGCGCCTGGCGCAGCCGCGGGTGGAGATGAGCTCGGCGGAGTTAGCTCTGACATATTGTTGCTGGTTCCTGGTTGCTGGTTCAAGGTGAGGCATCGCTCTCGCGACACGTCACCTTGAACAAGCAACCAGCAACTAGCAACATCTCTCTACGTGCCCGTATACGCCATCCCCGCCTCCTTCATCAGCAGCTCCAGCATGTCCAGCGTTTCCGATTCGCCCGGGACACACAGAGAGATGTCGTCGGTCTCGGCCGTGGCGATTGCGTTTGCGTAGCCTTCACAGTCCCAGCCGCAGGCGCCGCAGTCCGTCTGCGCCATCGCGGCGAACAGCTTCGTTTCGAGATTGCCGCCCATCTCGATCGCGAGAGCCATGCGCTCGGTGAGCATGAGATCTTCGCGATGAAACGGAGCGGCGGGTGATGCGCCATCGGTCCCGTCATCCGGAATGAGCTCCGGAGCGGCGGCCTGTTCGATGTCCGCCTGCGACACTTCGCCTTCCGCGGCGGGTGCTGCTGCGACGGCGGGTTTGGCTTTCGGAGCCGCGGGTGCTGCGGGCGCGCGCTTCACGCCGGAAACAGGCGCCTGCTTCAGCGCGGCCTGCTCGGCGCGGAGCGCCGGACCTTCATGCGTGGGACGGAGCGAGTCGCGCACTGCTTCGCGCGCGAAGTCATACGCCTCGCCGCCCTTCCGCAGAATGTGCATCTTCTCGATCTTCTTCTGCAGCTCCATCAGTCCCCAGATCAGCGCCTCGGGACGCGGAGGGCAACCGGGAATGTAGACATCGACGGGAATCAGACGATCGACGCCCTGTGTGACGGCGTACGTGTCATACGGACCGCCGCACGTCGCGCAGGAACCCATGGCGATGACCCATTTCGGATCGGGCATCTGGTCCCAGAGGCGGCGGACGATCGGCGCCATCTTCTCGGTGACGGTGCCTGACACGATCATCAGGTCCGCCTGTCGCGGCGTGGCGCGGAAGACTTCGGCGCCGAAGCGCGCCATGTCGTGACGCGGATCGAGCACCGCCATCATCTCGATGGCGCAGCACGCCAGGCCGAATTGCATCGGCCAAAGAGAAGACTTGCGTGCCCAGTTGAAGAATTTGTCGACGGTCGAGGTGAGAACGTTCGACTCGAAACGTGCCTCGATCAGACCCATGTAAGGACCTTCCTCTTCCAGGCGTAGAAATACCCGATCAGGAGGATCGCAAGGAAGATTGCCATCTCGACAGCGCCGAACCAACCGAGCTGTTTGAACCGGATCGCCCAGGGGAAGAGGAACACCGTCTCCACGTCGAAGACGATGAAGAGCACCGCGATCAGGAAGTAGCGGACTGAAAAGCGGTGATCAAAGGCCAGGGAGGTCGGAGCGATACCGCATTCGTACGGCTCGAGTTTGACCTTGTTTGCCTTCGAGGCCCGCACGAGCGGAGCGAGGACAAACAATGTCAAAACGGGTACCGAGAGGACGATGAGCGCGGCGACCAGGAGCACCGAGTAATTTGCCATCTTTGATCTCGTTGAGGTCTTCGACCGGTCGCAATTGTAGACGGACGCAAACCAGAGTCAACGGATATCGCGGGTCAAAAAAGCGGCCGTTGAAACAACCAATTCTCGAAACTGATCCCTCTCGCCTGCACGAGCACGCGCAAATCTTCACCCATCCCGTCCGGAAGGATGAGCCTGCGAGCTTCTTCCCGCGCCGAAATCAACGCGATTCCCTCTTCGGCCGACGCGATCGCGACCTCATGCACCGGCGTGAACAACTCGTGCTCGGTGATCCCGATCGCGAGCAGAAACTTCGCGAGCACGTCGAAAAAAAGCGTTTTCGCGTCGTGACGCTCGCCAGCGCGCTCGAGATCGCTGAAGTTGATGTGCGCGGTGAGATCCTGCTCGCCGGGATCCGCGAGCAGGTCGCGATGCACGCGATGTTGCGAGTACGCCGCGGCCGTTCCGAATCTGCGCGCTCGCGGATGAAAGAGCTTCTTCGCGGTGAATCCGTAGTCGAGCGTGACGATCAGTCCGCGCGTCACGAAGCGCACGACATCCTCGTGAAACGCCTCCCACTCCAGCGCGACGTCCGCAAACTGCCCCTCGGCGAGCTCGATCCCGCGCGCGACGAAGTAATCGTCGTACGCTGACGTCGCTTCATGCTCGCTCCAGTCCAGCACACCGTCGCGCTCCGCGACCCACAACTCATGGAGGTGCTCGCCACGCTGCACGAGCCGCGCGAATGGAATTGCATCGTACAGCTCGCTCGAGAAAATCAGATGAGCGCCGTCGCGCGGAACCTCATCCAATGTGCGGACGAACGTGGGGCCTGACCCCGCGTGAATGCGCGATTGCGAGCGATCCACCCCGAAGAACCGCACGTTTTTTTCGCCGATCTGCACCGCAACGGACCGGATGAGACTGCCGTCGCCGCATCCAATGTCCACGAACGAGCACACCTCGCCCTCGCAGCGGCGCACAAACTCGCGGAAGAGTCCGGCGATCGCGAACGAAAAAACCGGACTCAGCGAGGGCGCAGTGACGTAATCGCCCTCCTTCCCGACCGGGTTCTCGGTACGCGAGTAGTACCCAAACTCGGGGTGATACAACGCCAGCTCCACGAAATCGCGGAACGATAAAGGCCCGTACTGCAACAGGTTACGGAGCACTTCACGCAACGATCCCTCAGCCGGCATGCGGAAAACATCCTACACCCACAGCGGGGGTCTGACCCCACCTCAAGCGACGTGAGCCGTAGTTATTCGGCAGGTGGCAGGGCCGTTGCGAAATGGGACGGCAGAACGAAGGAGACCACAACATGAAACAGCTCATCGCCAGCCTGCTCATTGCCCTCATGGCCACGACGGCGTTTGCTGACGTCGCCAGCGAGCGCGACAAAACCAAGAAAGGCGCCGTGATCGGCGGCGTCGCCGGCGCCATCGCCGGAGCGATCATTCACAACAACCGCGGCTCAGGCAACGCCAAGCGCGGAGCCGTCGTCGGCGGTGTCGTCGGTGCAGCCACCGGCGCGATCGTCGGCGCAATGATGGACAAACAGGAGCGCGAGCTCCGTCAGATCGAAGGCATCGACGTCGCCCGTACGGACGAGGACGAGCTTCGCGTGACCATGCGCAACGAGATCCTGTTCGACTTCAACTCGGCCAGCCTCCGCAGCGTCTCGCGCGACGAGCTTCGCGAGATGGCGGACGTGTTCAACAAATACAACGACACGACCATCGTCGTCGCGGGTCACACGGACTCGACCGGTTCGACGTCTTACAACCAGGGTCTCTCGAACCGTCGCGCCAACACCGTCTCCAACTACCTCCAGAACTCGGGGGTCCGCGGATCGCGTCTGGATGCAGAGGGTCACGGCGAGTCCAGCCCGAAGGCGTCGAACGCGAGTGCGAGCGGCCGCCAGCAGAACCGCCGCGTAGAAATCTACGTGCGCGCCAACGCCTAATGCGGTATCAATGTTGAAAGGACGACGTTCGGAAACGGACGTCGTTTTCATTTGGAGGAGGTACACCTTGAATCACATCATCAAAAAGAGTTTCGTCCTGGTGCTCATCGCCGTGTTCGCATTCGCCTGCGCGACCTCGGACACCGTTGACCCGAACAAGAAGACCAAACGTGGCGCGGCCATCGGCGCAGTCATTGGCGGCGTCGCCGGAGCCATCATCGGCAACCAGTCGGGCAGCAATCGCACGGGCGCCGTCATCGGCGCCGCAGCAGGTGCAGCAGTCGGTGGCGTCGTCGGCCGCCGGATGGACAAGCAGGAAGCAGAGCTTCGTCAGATCGAAGGCGTCGAAGTGACGCGGCCGTCCGAGGGAGAGATCAGCGTTCGCCTGACGAACGACATTCTCTTTGACACGGACTCGTCCGCGCTGCGCGGCGCATCGCGCACGACGCTGAACGAGCTCGCGGAAAACTTCCGGCAGTATCCGGACAACCGCATCGTCGTCGAGGGTCACACCGACTCGACCGGCAGCGACGCGCACAACCAGCTGCTCTCCGAGAATCGTGCGGCGAGCGTGGCCGACTACCTGATCGATTCAGGCGTTGCGTCGAGCAAGATCGTCGTCTACGGTTTCGGTGAATCGCGTCCGAAGTCGTCGAACGACAGCGCCGAGGGCCGGCAGCTGAACCGCAGAGTCGAGATCCACATTCAGGCTCCTCAACAGGCAAGTAATTAGGCGTTACGAGGGGCGCCGTCATGGCGCCCCTCCCCTTTTCCTAAAAAGATCCTAAAATCCCGTCCTATGCCCCAGGACGCCCTCAGGAGATTCTCGGGCGGCGGTGTTTCGGTGATCGTCGGGACGGTGGATGCCGACGGAGTTCCGACGTGCTGCCGCGGGATCGCTATCGCGCTGCCGGACAGCTTCGAGACCGTCACGGTCTACGTTCCCACCGCGACCGGCCAGGAAACCGTCGCCAATCTCGCCACCACGCGCCGCGTCGCCATCAGCTGCACGCATCCGCTCTCGCATGAATCGCTGCAGATCAAAGGACTGACGCGCGGCGTCCGGCTCGCGCCGCCGACCGACGAAGCCTTCGTCACGCAACGCCTCGAAGAATTCGGCGATGTGCTCAACGCGATCGGCCTCGCGAGACACGTGTGGCGCAGCGTCGCGCACTGGCCCGCATTCGCGATCGACGTCTCGATCGAACAGGTCTTCGATCAAACACCCGGCCCGAAAGCAGGAGCCGCGATCGCATGAAGCTCTCTTCGATCGCGCGCTGCTTCCAGGGCGTCATCCCCAGCGTCGTCGCTTCGAGCGACGCGACCGGCATGCCCAACGTCACATACGTCAGTCAGGTCTACCTGATCGACGACCAGCACGTCGCGCTCTCCTGTCAGTTCTTCAATAAGACGCGCCGTAACCTCGACGAAAACCCGAACACCACCGTCGAGATCTACGACCCCGTCACCATGCAGGCGTATCGACTGCGTCTTCGTTTTCTCCGTTCCGAGAAAGCCGGACCGCTCTTCGACACGATGGCGATGCGCATTCAGGCAATCGCGTCGCACACCGG
>DASYLL010000436.1:0-23938 GCA_036009605.1 Thermoanaerobaculia bacterium
GGCATGTTGATGTCGGTGAGGATGGCGTCGAACTTGTGGTGCGGCAGCGTCTTGAGCGCTTCGAAGCCGCTCGCGGCCTCGACGATCTCGAGATCGTAGCTCTCCGTGCCGCTCTCGATCACAGTCGTGAGATAGGCCCGCATCGACGACGAATCTTCGACTACCAGAATCTTCATGGCTTCAGCGCCGCCCTGCCCTCTCGGATGCGAACACCGCGTTCCCGAACGCAAATCCCGCCTGCGACAGGAAGATTTCCAGTCCGGTCATGCTGTCGATCGGCGCACGGTGCTCCGCGTTATCGCCGTACAGGATACCAACGGCGCGGTTGCTGTGCATGATCGGGAGCGCGACGACTTCCGTCGGCAACATTCCGCCGAGGCTTTCGATGAGCTGCACGTTGAGCGGCGTGCGGCGCATCTTGCCGTGATGCGCGACTCCTGATTTCACGACGTCTTCGAGAATCGAAGGCTCCTCGCGCGCGACTTTCATCGAGCGAACGCGAGCGTCGATCGGCTCGCCGCCGCCGCTGACGCCGAATCCGCCGAGGCCGGCGAACCCTTCCTTCGAGACCATGAAGAGCGCGCCGCGATCGAGATACTCGGCGGACAGCCGCAGAATCGTCGCGGAGACCTGACTGATGTCGTTCGGGTTCGAAAGCTCATTGATGAGCTGCCGCAGCAATCCGAACGAGCGATCGATGGTCTCTTTCGTGGCCAGTTCGTAAAACTTCTTGCCCGCTTCCCTGCCGCCGCCGGTGAGCTGCTCCCACTGCTCGAAGGAACGCTCGGCGAACAGCACGAGTTCGTCCGCGAAGAGCGAAAGCTCTTCTTCGGCGAGCCCCGGCTGCAGACGCGCGGGCGTCGGTTTCGTGACGTAGAGATCGGCGCCGGCGCGCAGGAGATCGTGCCGACGACGAAGGTCGGTCTCACTGTCGACCATCACGACCGGAAGTCTCGGGTTCTTGCGTTTGACCTGCTGCATGAGCCGCACGGACGAGTCGTCGCTCGTCAATTCGAGAAACGTCACGAAGTAGCTGTTCGCGCGGAAGAGATCGGTCATCGCCGTGCGTACGTCATCGAGCGATCCGAACTGCGAGATCTTCACGCCCTGTTTCGTGAATGCGCGCCGCGCCGCAACTCGCACGAGCGGATTCCGCTCGAACAGCACGACATTGCGAAACGCCGCTTCGGGCGACTCGACTTCGAACAGGCCACCGGCGACTTTGAACTGTCCTGACGAAGCACCTGACGCCGCAATGCGCGTCGGCGGTTCCGCGGTCTGGAGTCCGTCGAGATTCGCAAGCGCCGCGATGTCGTGGTTCGTGTCGCTCGTTTTTTCGCTGACCCGCGCAGGTGTTTCGACAACGCTCGCGTCGTCGATCGGCGTAAAGTCTTCGTTGAGATTCGACTTCGGGAACGGGACGACGTTGTCGGTCGCCGACGGTGCCGTCCCGGGCAACCGCTGTCCCAACCCGAGGTTCAGCGAAGCCGGCGCCCCCTCGGCTGCGGTTGTCGCGCCGCGCAGCAGTGCCTTCCCCGCTTTCAACGAATCCTCGAGCCCCTTCAGCGGCTTGATTTTCTCGCCCTCTGCGCTACCGAGAAGACGGTTCGGCGCGAAGCCGCCGTCCTTGAAAACGACGTCCGGGTCGTATTCAAGATCGGTCGCGCTCATCGTCTCGCTGAGGATGAAGTTGAACTCCCCTTCTTTGCTCTGCAGCAGCGGCGTGACGACGGTGAGAATGCGCTCGCGCAGCGCGTTCGCCATGTTGTCCGCCGACATCAGGTTCATCTCCAGGATGGCCGTGCCGGCGGCGATGCCGCTGTCTTCCATCTGCCGGAGCACGAGCGCGTTGTCGCGCGTGATGAGCTGACTGCCGAGGAGAAACGAGGTGATGTCGGGGAACTCGGGGGAACCGGCGTTGACGACCAGTCCCTGACGGAACATCACCGTATGGCGGCCGGCTTCATTGATGATCTCGAGCACGCCGGTGCGGCGGCTGAGATAGACGATCTGAACGATGTCGGTGAGGGAGAGATCCTCGAGGCGGCCGAGGAGGCTCACTGGCGTTCGCCTCCGGCCGGGTTGTCGGTTGTCGGTTGTCGGTTGTCTGGACGGGATCGCCTGAGCGGAACGTCACAGACAACCGACAACTGAAAACCGACAACCAGCGCGCTCGCTGTCAACCGAGAACCGACAACCTCTTCAGCGCTGTTTGGGTTCATCCGAGGCCAGATTGTACCGTTTCAATATCCCGTCGAGGATTCCGTTGATGAACTGACTCGACTTCTGCGTCCCGTACTTCTTCGCGATCTCGATCGCTTCGTCGATGATCACGAGCTTCGGCGTGTCGTCCTCGTGCATGAACTCGTAGATCGACATGCGGATGATGTTGCGGTCGACGCCGGCCATGCGCGAGAGGCGCCAGTTTTCCGCCTGCGCCTGAATCATCTCGTCGATCTCGGGGAGGTGATCGATGGTGCCTTTGAAGATCTTCGTCGCGAATTCGCGCGTGTTGGGTTTCGATTTCTGCAGTTCTTCGAACGTGTCGATGATCATGTCCGGCTGATTGCCCGACATGTCGTATTGAAAGAGCATCTGCAGTGAGAGCTCGCGTGCTTTGCGGCGTGCGCCCATCTAAAACGTGTCCTCGGTGCGAAGCGCGCGCCACAAGTTAGCCATTTCGATCGCAGCCAGAGCCGCTTCCCATCCTTTGTTTGCAGTGCCTGGCGAAGAGCGTTCGACGGCCTGTTCGAGTGTGTTGCAGGTGATGACGCCGAACGCGATCGGAAACCGTGCTTCGACAGCGACGCGCGACAGATCGTTCGTCACCTGTGCGGAGATGAATTCGAAATGCGGCGTGTCGCCTCGCAGGAGGCAGCCGAGGGTGATGAGGGCGTCGTGAGAACCGATGAGTGTGGCGGCGAGAGTCGGAATCTCGAACGCGCCGGGCACACGATACACCGTGATCGCATCATCGCTCGCACCGTGGCGCGCGAGGCACGTCAACGCCCCGTCCAGCAGCCCGGAAACGATTTCATCGTTGAACCGGCTGGCGATGACGCCGATACGAAGACCGGCGGCACTGAGATCCCCTTCGAAAGAGCGAGGCATTGCGGGCGCGGATTATATGGGCAGAGGAACGCGCACGCGCAAGGCTGAAACGATCTCGACGGGAACCGCACTACCCCCGTGAAGGAGAAGTGCAAATGAGACGTCTCGTCCTCACCCTGATGGCCGCGTTGTGGAGCCTCGCCTGCGCGCAGGAGCAGCCCGTCCCGACTACCGGCGCCGGCGATCCGGACAAGGCGCAGCTCGCGCGAGCTGCGTTCCTCTCGCCGAACCAGCCGCTCGATCGCGGCGTGCTGAGCACGATTCCGGGCGGGCGACGCGATTTCCGTCGCGATCCGCCGCGCGTCGAGGACGTCGTGATGGAGCCCGCGGGCGCCGGCGGCTCGGTGCGTTTGCTGGTGCGATTCGCGGAGAGAGATCTGCCGCGCTCGATCCGCCTGGAGACCGAGGGCGAGCCCGTGACGTTGCGCGACGACGGCGCGGCGGGTGATGAGAAAGCGGGCGATGGCATCTTCACCGCGATCGCCGTGCTGCCGGAGGAGTTCATTCGCGAACGGACGGCGGTCTCGCGGCGTTTCAGCGCGGCTCCGTCAGCGACCGATCGCGTGTTTCGCGGACGACAGCTCGTCCCGGCGCGACTGCCTGATCTGACGATCGATCGCGGCGTGCGCATCCTCTCCCCGTTCGATTTCCCCGGCACGTTCGGATTGCCGCCATTGAACATCAAACCGGAAAACTCGCTGCTCGTGCGCGTTCCGGCTGTCGTCGGCGACAAAACGCGCACCGGAAATCCGTGCATGGCGGGCGGCAATCCGCTCGGACCGTGGTCGTTCGCGTCGCTGATGCGCGAGATGGCCAATCAGCCTGCGACCGGCGTCGCGGCGAATGTTTTCGTGCGCAAGTGGCTCGAGCAATGGCTCATCGATCAGCCGATCAATGGACCGGCCGTTCCGAAGCGTCCGAATATGAAACCGCTGATTCTCGATCCGTGGCTCGCGGCAAGCGGCGGCGCGAATCTCGATCTCGCCAGGGCGCCGATGCGTCTGCTGGCGATCGTCAATCGCGTCGACCTCGCGGATAACCCGGGATACGGCGCGGCATCCGGGGGCGAGTTGCGATTCGTGTTCGGAGTGTTGACGAACAACTGTCAGCCGACACGCTTTGCAGTCATCCTCGAGTACGGCATCCCGCCGATGTCATGCGCGCGGCTGCGGCAGTACGCGCAGAAGTGGCAGGCGTTGTCGACGATGGTTCCCGGCACGCCCGCGTACAACGCCGCGCTGCAGGCGCTCACCGATCCAATCGTGAAACATGACGCAGGCGGCAAGAAGCCGAACGGCAGCACGCTCAATCAGGTCCGCACGAACGAGCTCTTCATCGGACCAATCTGGGAGTTGCGCGAGTTCGCGATCGATCCCGCATCGCATCTATTGGCGGAGACGACGACGAAGCAGACACCGATCGCGACGACGAACAATTCGATTGTGACTACGAACTTCGTGACGCAGAACCTCGCGGCAATTCTCGCGAACAACTACGTCGTGCCGATGCAGTTCCCCGGCGTCTCGCCCTACCTCGCCGGCAACGCGCCGGTGCCGCCCGATTTCTGGAGAGGAAGCCCGCAGATCGCGAACAACGACGCGCGCCGGAACTTCTCGCTCAATACGTGCAATGGCTGCCACAAGCGCGAAACAAATACGCCCTTCGTCCACATCGACCCCAGCACACCCCTCGGCGCCCCGGCCGTGCTCTCGGATTTTCTGACCGGAGCGAACATGCCGATCGCCGATCCGGTCGTGCCGGCGACATCGCGCACGTATCACGATCTGCAGGATCGGAAGAACAAACTGGCCGCGCTGGCGGGATCGCCGTGCATCATCCGCGGGCTGTTTTTCCAGCCGTTACGAATGGTGCATTAGCGCACGAGGCGGCGGCGTTGCCGCTGCCTCGTGCGGTTACTGGTTGTCGGTTGCCGGTTCAAGGGCATTCGCGGCAGGCGTGTGCGCTCTCGCCCTGAGGCACCTCGAACCAGCAACCAGCAACAAATCCCGCGCTACCTGGCGCCACTCGCGACAAACGCCGGCTTCGCCCCCGGCGCCTCGCGCGGCGTTGCGTAGAAATCCACGATCCCCTGATAGATCGCTTCCGCGAGTTGCTGACGATATTTCCTGGTCTTCAGCAGCTCGCGGTCTTTCTTGTTGCCGAGGTTGCAGACCTCGAGGAGCATGCGGGTGGGAATCTGATTGTTGCGGATGACGGCCGGGACCCATTCCTTGCGCTGTCGGATCACGTTGTCGCGCACCGGCTCGAACGGATGCACGGCGAGGCCTTTGCGACGGAACGCATCCATCACCGACTCCGCCATCTCGCGCGACAGGCCCTCGGCACGCAACGCGTCTTCACGCGAATGCGTGACGCTCGGCTGCTCGCGCACCTCTTCGCGCGCGAGATAGATCTCGCCCTGCTTGCGATACGAGCCCGTCGCGAAACTCGCGCCGGGGATGTATGCCATGCCGCCGCGCAGCGACGGGTGCAGCGAGTCCGCATGAATCGAGAGGAAGACCACCTTCTCGCGCGGCACACCGCTCTTCATTGCGCGACGGAAGATCGAGTTCGCGAGATACCAGCGCAGATTCACACCGACGATCGCGTCGTCGAGAAAGAACTTCGGCGTGGTCTGCACATAGTGATCGTTCGAGCCTTCGAGCACGTTCTTGTCGATGACCGCGAAGCCGTTCTTCTTGGCCCGCGTCGTCATCGAGACCTTCGCGTCGCTGTCCTTCTCGAGCAGTTTTCGCACGCGACAGGCGACGTCGTAAACGTACGTCGACTCCCAGAGATCGTCGTGCGCGGTGCCGGGATCGTTGCCGCCGTGACCGGCGTCGAGAATCACGTGCACGCCGGAGAGATCAACCGCTCGCGTGCGTTTGGCGACCTTCGCGCTCTCCCGTTTCGTCGCCTCGCGCGCCACGCGCGTCGGATCGTCCTTCGGCAGGTACTCGGGCAGCAGCAGATCCATCGGAATTTTCACGCGATAGCCGACGGGCAGACGCGAGACGTCCTCGATCTCATTGAACTTCGTGATGCGATCGAGGACGTCGTAAACGTCTTTCGCGTAGACGCGGCCGGTGAATCGAATGGCGACGGACGAGTAGAGCGCTTCGCCTTTCTGCAGGCGATAGACGGCGTGCGGCTCGGTCGATCCGCGGTCGTACGTCAGCGACGGTTGTCCGAGGACTGCCGTCGCAGTCGCCTCCGGAACATTTTCATCCGCTGTTGCACGCTGAGTCGCATCGTCCGTGAGCTTCCGAACCTCTGCTGCCGTCTTCGGTGCATTCTCTTCCTCCGAGCCTCCGCCGAATGCGGCGGAGAGCAACCGTTTGGGAACGAGGATCACGTCACCTTTGCGGGTCGAGAGTCCCTGCGAGGGATTGGCCTTGCGGATGAGGGAGTAGTTCGCGCCGTCGCCGGTCAGCCATTCGGCGATGTTCCAGAGCGACTCCCCCTCGATGCCGCGCGCGCCGACGACGACATGTCGCCAGCCGTCCGCCGCGGCCCGATCGAGCGGAAATAGATTGCGGATGATGTCGCGCTGCAATTCCGGACGGAGCAGCGCGAAGGGAACGCGGATCGGACGATCGCTCTTGAGGTTCTCGTCGGCCTGATTGTGCGCCACGAGAAGCTCCCAGTTCGCGGCGTCACCGGTCACGCGGCGCGCAAGACGCGTCCAGGCATCGCCTTTGTGCGGCTGGACCGAGACCTCGATGCCGTAGTCGCGCGTGAGCGTGGCACGAACACTGGAATCGATTTGCGTGATGGCAATGGGAGCGACGGCGGGAGCGGAAAAAAGCGCCGCAGCCTGGAACATCAGGAAGAAACCCACCCACCCCTTACGCACATCGGGATTGTACACCTCGAATGCGCCGGTATGACACGCCTACAATAGCCGCACAAGGAGAATCAAAATGCGCCGTTTCCTGCTAGCCCTGCTGTGCCTGCTGCCGTTCGTCGCGCATGAAGCTCACGCTCTCAACATCAGCGGCGAAACAGTGGTGATCCCCGTCATCGGCCGCTTCCCGGGAGCCGGAGGGTCACAATGGCAGACGGATGTGTTCATCGCCAATCCGAGCACGTCCACGTATCCCTTCACGCTGAAGTTCTATCCCTCTGGTGAAGGGGTCCAGGAGCGAACTTTCACGATGGAGCCAAACTCGGTGAGGACCTTCACCGACATCTGCCTGAACACGTTCGGACGGACGAACACCGGCGGCGTGCTCGAGATCCACGTGGCCATCTACACGCCGCAGGTGCGCGCACGAATCTACAACGTCGGCAATCCCGCAGGTCAGTTCGGTCAGGGCGTCGCGGGGATCGGCATCGGACATCTGACTCGGCAAGCTTACCTTTACGGACTCTCCGCGACGGCCACGAGTCGCGTCAACGTCGGCGTGGCCAATCCGAACGACGTTCCCACGCCCGTTGCGTTCTTTGTGTACGACCACGCCGGCGCCATCATTCATACCCATTACGCCACGGTGCAACCGCATCAGTTCGTGCAGTTCAATGACATCGTCGTCACATTCGGAATCGCTCCGCAGGAAGGACTGGCGATCAACATCGAGTCCGGGGGCGAGCGGGTCTACGGTTACGCGTCGGAAGTCAGGAACGACACCGGCGACGCGGTGTTCACCTTCGGGCTCAGTCCGAACTCCTGAAGTACGTTTGCAATCACCTTCTAAGGAGAGATTCAAATGCGTCGTTCTGCCGTCGCTCTGTCGCTCGTTCTCGCCGTCCTCGCTGCTCCCGAAACCCAGGCCCTCCGTCTCGACGGCGATCAGGTCTCCATCCCGGTCGTTGGCCGCTTCCCCGGCGCCGCGGGCACGCTGTGGCAGACGGATGTCTACCTCTCCAATCCGCACGCGACCGCCATCGACGTCACGGTGAGGTTCTATCCGGCCGGCGAAGCCGTCGAGGAGCGCGCCTACACCCTGCCGCCCGCCTCGGTGCTGACGCTGACCGATATCTGCCTGAACACCTTCAGCCGCGCGGTTGCGAGAGGAACGGTGGATGTCATCACGACCGGTCGCAAAACAGCCGGAGCGCGCGCACGCATCTACAACGTCGGCCATCCCGCCGGCCAGTTCGGCCAGAACGTACCGGGCATCTCCCGCTCCGTGCTCAGCCCGCAGGCCAACCTGTATGGCCTCTCGGCCTCGCACGACTACCGGCTCAACATCGGCATCACCAACCCGGGTATCACCCCGGCCCCCATCGCGATCAACGTGCGCAACAAAGACGGCGTGAGCCTCTACGAGCGCACGCTCACCGTGCAGCCGCATCAGTACATTCAGTACAACGACGTCGCGTCGCTCTGGGCGCTCGCACCGCAGGAAGGTCTGTCGATCGACATCAACTCCGGCTCGCGCATCTACGGCTGGGCGTCGGAAGTCCGCAACGACAACGGCGACGCCGCGTTCGTGTTCGGACTCAGCCCGAACCTGCAGCAGTAGTCGGCTTGTTTTTCCAGTATCCCGTTTCGCTTTCGTAGAACGCCGCTGCGCGAAACAGCGAGCGTTCTCCGAAATGCGGTCCCATGATCTGCAGCGAGAGCGGCAAGCTCTCGCTGCTGAATCCTGACGGGACGGCGATGGCCGGGATGCCGACGAGATTCGCCGGCGCCGTGAAAATGTCGGAGAGATACATCGACAGCGGATCGTCGGTCTTCGCGCCGATCGCGAACGCAGGCTCGGGCGTCGTCGGCGTGATCAGGTAATCGACCTTTCGCAGCGCCTCACTCATCTCGTGCCGCAGCTTCGCGCGCACGCGCTGTGCGCGGCCGTAATACGCGTCGTAGTAGCCCGACGAGAGCGCAAACGTCCCGAGCATGATCCGCCGCTTCACCTCGGCACCGAATCCCTCACCGCGCGAATCGAAATAGACGTCGCTCAAGGTACGTACGCGTTCGCTGCGATGTCCGTAGCGGATGCCGTCGAAACGCGAGAGGTTCGCACTCGCCTCCGCATTCGCGACGATGTAATAGACGGCGATCGCGGACGGAATCGTAGGGATGCTGATCCATTCGATGACCGCGCCGCCGCGACGCAGCACGTCGACTGCCGCATCGAAATTCGCGCGTACTTCGCCTTCGAGACGCTCGACCGCTTCGGTCACGATGCCGAATCGCAATCCTTTGATGCCCGCGTCGAGATCCGCTGAGGAGTTGCCGACTGGCTCGCGGCTCGACGTCGAATCGAGCGGATCGTGTCCCGCGATGATGTCGAACACTTCCGCGCAGTCGCGAATCGTCTTCGTCACGATGCCGATCTGATCGAGGCTCGACGCGAACGCAACGAGACCGGAGCGGCTGATGCGTCCATACGTCGGCTTCAGTCCGACGACACCGCAGAACGCGGCCGGCTGACGCACGGAACCGCCCGTTTCCGATCCGAGTGCGACGGGCACCATGCGCGCCGCGACCGCCGCGGCAGAACCGCCGGACGAGCCGCCCGGCACAAGCGCGAGATCCCACGGATTGCGCGCGACGCCGAACGCAGAGTGTTCAGTCGACGAGCCCATCGCGAACTCGTCCATGTTCGTCTTGCCGACGAACGACGCACCCTTTGCACGCAACCGCGCCGCGGCCGTCGCGTCGAACGGCGAACGGAACTCGCCGAGGATGCGCGAGCCGCAGGTCGTCGGCATGTCGGTCGTGACGATGTTGTCCTTGATCGCGATCGGCAGCACGCCCGCGTCCGCGTTTTCATTCACATGCAGAAACGAGTTGAGCGCGCCGTTCTGCGCCGCGATCGCGCGCATGCACGCGTCGACATACTCACGCGGCGACGCTATCTCGCGCGCTTCTGTCCACGGAAGATCGAGAAGGTCACTCACCGCCGATCACCTTCGGCACGACGAAAAACCCATCGCGCCATGCAGGAGCATTTTTCGCGATCAGTTCGCGATCGACCCCCTCGCGAATCTCATCCGCGCGCAACGGAGTCACCGCTGCATCGCGCTCTTCGAAACCCTCGACGTCGACCTCGCGCAGCTGATCGATGTAGGTGAGGATCTTCGTCATCTCGGCCGCCATCCGGTCGAGACCCGCGTCGTCGAACTCCAGGTGCGCGAGGTCGGCCACGCGCCGCGCTTCTTCGCGATCGATCTTCATCGCGCCGCTCCTACTTCTTCCAGTCCCGCATCATCTGCATGAAATCCTCAAACAGATAAAACGAGTCATGCGGCCCCGGCGCAGCCTCGGGGTGATATTGCACCGCCACCGCGGGAACGTTCCGATGGCGGAAGCCTTCGAGGGTCTGATCGTTGAGATTGATGTGCGTGTATTCGACGTCGTTCTCGCTCAACGAATCGGGATCGACGGAGAAGCCGTGGTTCTGCGCGGTGATCTCGACGCGGCCGCTGCGCAGGTCTTTCACGGGATGGTTGCCGCCGCGGTGGCCGAATTTGAGTTTGTAGGTCTTGCCGCCGAGGGCGAGGCCGAGGAGCTGGTGTCCGAGGCAGATGCCGAAGATCGGGACCTTGCCGATGAGGTGACGGATGTTTTCCTGCGCGTACGTCACCGGCTCGGGATCGCCGGGACCGTTCGACAACAGCACGCCGTCGTAGTTGCGGTTGAGAATCTCGTCCGCGTGCGTCGTGGCGGGGTAGATCGTCACATCGCAGCCCTGCTTGACGAGCTGCCGAAGAATGTCGCGCTTCACGCCGAAGTCGTACACCGCGACGCGCATCTTCGGATTGCCCGCGTTTTCGTCGAATGGGTACGGACGAAGTGCCGTCACGCGCTGCACGAGATCGAGTCCCGACATCGACGGCGACTGCTTCAACTCGGCGACGATTGCATCGACCGAGCGATGCGAATCCGTCGTGATCATCCCGCGCATCGCGCCTTCGTTGCGGATCTTGCGGGTGAGCGCGCGTGTGTCGACGCCCGAGATCGCGGAGATCTTCGTGCGCGCGAAGTAGTCGCCGAGCGACATCTCCGAAAGCGCGTTCGATGGCTCCGCCACCGCGTCGCGCACGACGAAGCCCGCGACCTGCGGCGCCTCGCTCTGCTGCACCGCATGCTCCACACCGTAATTGCCGATGTGCGGATAGGTCATCACCACGATTTGAAAGCGATACGAAGGATCGGTGGCGATCTCCTGATAGCCGGTCAGCGAGGTGTTGAAGACAACCTCTCCGATCGTGTCAGCCGTCGCGCCGAACGACTCCCCTTCGTACACCGTACCGTCTTCGAGAACGAGTCTTGCCTGTGTCATTGGACCGAGCCGGATCGTATCACTGACGAGTTGCCCGTCAGCGAAGCGCGCGCTCGGCCTGCCACAGATGACGGCGTCCATGCGCCGCGAGCACCGCGAAGCTGTCGAGCATCGTGACGGTGATCCGTTTCGCGAACGGCGTCGGGATGCGCAGTCGCATGCGATCGTAGCCGTCGCTCTCGTCGAGCAGCGCAATCAACAGCTGATGCGTTCCTTCGAATCGCGCCAGCAACGAAGCACGAGATTCGATCACGCCCGGTTGCAACGCCGCGGCCGGTACTTTCAATCGCAACCGCACCGGCGGCTCCACGAGCCACAACCAGATGCGAGCAACGAGCGAACGCTTTTCCTCTCCCGTCACATCCTTCGCGACCGCACCATCGAGTCGCCGTCGAATGCGTCGCGCAAACGTCTCCGCGGTCGCGCTCAGATGCTCGAGATTCTCCGCGACCGACCACGACTCCGGTGCCGGACGCCGCATCAGAATCGTGTCATCCACGCTCGCGGCAAGCTCGTTCCCGCGACGGATGACATCCGCAAACTCCTCGCGCAAGCGCGCGGTCTCAGGCTTCATTCGTATCTCAATGCCTCGACCGGATTCAGTCGCGCCGCGCGCATGCTCGGGATGATCGTCGCCAGAAACGAGACGGTGATCGAGAACGCGGCGATGATCGCCAGATCGCTCGCCCGCGTCACGAACGGAATGGACGAAACGAAGTACACCTCGGCAATCTCCGGCGGAAACTGCACGAGCTCGTAGCGCGTGATGACCCACGAGATCAGTGTGCCCAAGAGAATGCCCATCGTCGTGCCGGCGAGCCCGACCATCGTGCCGTACCAGATGAACACGCGCCGCACCGTTTTCGGCCGCGCGCCCATCGACGTCAGGATGCCGATCTCTTTTCGCTTCTCGTGCACGGTCATGATCAATGTCGAGACGATATTGAACGTCGACACGAACACGATCAGCCCGATCACGATGAACAGCACGAGCTGCTGCACCTGCAACATCGAGAAGAGCTGCCGGTTCATCTCGCGCCAGTCGCTGACGGAGTAGCGTCGATCGGTGCGCCGCTCGATCTCGTCGACGACGGGATCGACGTCCACGCCGGGAACGAGCTTCACTTCGATGAGGTTTGCCGCGGAGCCCGCGCCGAGGAGCGACTGCGCTTCGCCGAGATCGACGAACATCCAGCGCGCATCGAATTCATAGAAGCCGGTCGCGAATACATTCGTCACGACAAACGACGCAGTGCGCGGCATGAACCCCTCGGAGCCACCAGCCGCAACCGTCACGCTGAGTGACTCGCCCTGCTTCACACCGAGTTTCGTCGCGAGATACTTCCCCACCGCAACGCCGCGCTCGCCCTCGGCAGTCTCGAACGAGGCACGCGGGCCGATCACGCGCGCAAGCATCGGCGACGTCCTTCCGCGCGTCGGCTCGATGCCTTTCATCATCACTTCGGAACCGGTCGTGTTGGTTTCCGTCGTGACGACGCCGCTCTGGAAGAGCACGGGCGATGCGTCCGCGACTCCGGGAGTCGTGCGAATGACGTCGAGAATCCGCGCCGGATTCGCAATCGGAGCGCCGATCGAATAGACGAACACCTCGGCATTGCCGCCGAGGAGCTTCGTTTGCAGGTCGCGTCGATAGCCGGTCATCAGGGCCATCGAGATCACCAGCGCCATCACTCCGATCACCAGTCCGAGCACAGATGCCATCCCTACGGCCGAGACCAGCTTATCGGTCGGGCGCCGCAGGTATCGCCATGCAATTCGTCGCGCGAGACTCATCGGGCGCGGATTATAGGTTTGGAGTGCGGAAGCCGCAGCTGCCGCTTTTGTATGTTTGCTATCCGCGCTGTGGCATACAAAAGCGGCAGCTGTGGCTGCCGCACTCCAAACGCCAAACGGGTGAATGTTCCCCCGAGGATCAATCGCCACCCCCGCCCGATGCAGCGCGAAAAATGCCGCCGGCTCCGGCGGATGCCCATCACGCGGCGCAACCTCTTCCTCACACGCCATCGCTTCATAAGAAACAAACCCAACCCACCCACCCGCAAAGGGCGACGGATGCTCGACATCGACGACCTCGGATTCCAGATCGCGGAGAAACGACTTCCACTCGCACGCCCGATCCCACGGCAGCTCGCGCGTCTCCTCCGGCCATGGCAACAGAATCTGCCACCCACTCTCGTCGCTCCATCCTTCGAGCACAGCCGCGCCCGCTCGCTCGGAGCGAAATACCAGATCGAAATCAGGGGGGTTCGCGGACACGCTGACATCGTACTTCGGTCGGTATAGACTCCGCCCGAGATGCCGCACAACACCTTCAACACACTCGATTCCTTCGCACTGGCCAACGGAAAAACCGGCCAGTTTTACTCGCTTCCGCTGCTCGAGCGCGCCGGCATCGGCCCGGTCTCGAAGCTGCCCGTCAGCATCCGCGTGGTGCTCGAATCCGTGCTGCGCAACGTCGACGGAAAAAAGATCACCGAGAACGACGTCCGCACGCTCGCGAACTGGGGCAGCTCCGCCGAACGGACCGAAGAGATCCCGTTCATGGTCGCGCGCGTCCTCCTGCAGGACTTCACGGGCGTGCCGCTGCTCGTCGATCTCGCCGCAATGCGCACCGCCTCGCAGCGCGCGAACAAAGATCCGAAGATCATCGAGCCGCTCGTGCCGGTCGATCTCGTCATCGACCACTCCGTGCAGGTCGACTTCTCCAATCGCCCCGACGCGCTGCAGCTGAACATGGACATCGAGTTCAAGCGCAATCAGCAGCGCTACCAGTTTCTGAAGTGGGGAATGCAGGCGTTCAACGGATTCCGCGTCGTGCCTCCCGGCATCGGCATCGTGCATCAGGTCAACCTCGAGTACCTCGCGCGCGGTGTGCTGGAGCGCGATGGCATCTGGTATCCCGATTCACTCGTCGGCACCGACTCCCACACCACCATGATCAACGGTCTCGGCATCGTGGCGTGGGGTGTCGGTGGCATCGAAGCCGAGGCGGGCATGCTCGGCCAGCCCGTCTACTTCCTGACGCCGGACGTCATCGGCGTCCATCTCACCGGCCAGCTGCGCGAAGGCGTCACCGCGACCGATCTCGTGCTCACGATCACGCAGCTTCTGCGTCACGCGAAAGTCGTCGGCAAGTTCGTCGAGTACTTCGGCGAAGGTGCGGAGTCGCTCGCCGTTGCCGATCGCGCGACGATTGCGAATATGGCGCCGGAGTACGGCGCGACGATGGGCTACTTCCCGATCGACGAAGAGACCTGCCGCTACCTCGCGCTCACCGGCCGCACCGAAGAACAGATCGACACGTTCCGCAGCTACTACCAGGCGCAGGGGATGTTCGGCATCCCGAAAGTCGGGCAGGTGCAGTACACGAAAGTCCTCGAGCTCGACCTCTCGACCGTGCGCGCGAGCGTGGCCGGTCCGAAGCGCCCGCAGGATCGCATCGAGATCGACGTCCTCAAGTCGACGTTCGTCAACATGCTGCAGGCCGAAGCGCCGAACGGCTACGGCAAGAGCTCGGCCGAGATCTCGCGCAAGGTGAAGACGATCGTCGGCGCCGATCCGACGACGTCTCACGTCAGCGGCGGCGGCGAGCAGACCATCGAAACCCTGCCGGGCGCGAAGACGCGCAACACGAGCGAGCTGTCCGAGTACGAGATGGTCAACAACCGTCCGACGCCGGATCGCGTCGACACCGCGGCCATCGCGGAAGAGACCACACAGCACGTGACCAATCTGCATCACGGCGATGTGCTCATCGCGGCCATCACCTCCTGCACCAACACTTCGAATCCTTCGGTGATGCTGGCCGCGGGACTGCTCGCGAAGAAAGCCGTCGAGCGCGGTCTCGAAGTGCCGAAGGTCGTGAAGACCTCACTCGCGCCGGGCTCGCGCGTCGTCACCGAGTACTACCGCAAGTCCGGCCTGCAGCCGTATCTCGACAAGCTCGGCTTCCATACCGTCGGGTATGGCTGCACGACCTGCATCGGCAACTCCGGGCCGCTCGATCCGCGCGTCGAAGACGTGATCACGCGCCATGACCTCATCGGCGTCTCGGTGCTCAGCGGCAACCGCAATTTCGAAGCGCGTGTGCATCAGTCGATCAAGGCGAACTTCCTGATGTCGCCGCCGCTCGTCGTCGCGTTCGCGCTTGCGGGGCGCATCGACATCGACATGACGAAGGAACCGATCGGACAGGGCAAGGACGGCGAGGACGTTTTTCTGCGCGACCTCTGGCCGACGATCGATGAAGTGCGCAATGCCGTGCAGACCGCGCTCGAGCCGGAAGACTTCCATCGCATGTACGCGAATTTCGCGGAACAGAACCCGCTCTGGAACGAGATCCCGACCTCGACCGGCGTCGTGTACGAATGGGATGCGACCTCGACGTACATCCACGAACCGCCGTTCTTCCGCGACTTCAGCATGCAGCCCGGCAAAGCCGCCGACGTACACGGCGCGCGGCCGATGGCGATCTTCGGCGACTCCGTCACGACCGATCACATCAGCCCCGCGGGCTCGATCAAACCGAGTTCTCCGGCCGGGCGCTATCTGCTCGAAAAGGGCGTCAGCGTCGAAGACTTCAACAGCTACGGCTCACGCCGCGGCAACGATGAAGTGATGACGCGCGGTACGTTCGCGAACGTGCGCATCAAGAACCTGATGGTCCCCGGCGTCGAAGGCGGCGTGACCGTGCACTACCCGACAGGCGAGCGCCTCGCGATCTACGACGCCGCGATGCGCTACGCGTCCGAGAACATCCCGCTGATCGTCTTCGCCGGCCACGAATACGGCACCGGCAGTTCCCGCGACTGGGCCGCCAAAGGCACCAAACTCCTCGGCGTCCGCGCCGTCGTCGCCTCGAGCTTCGAGCGCATTCACCGCTCCAACCTCGTCGGCATGGGCGTCCTCCCACTGCAGTTCGCGGAAGGCGCGAACGCAATCACCCTCGGTCTCGACGGAACCGAAACGTTCGACGTCACCGGCATCGAAGGTGTTCTGCGCCCGCGCCAACAGGCCACGCTGCGCATTCATCGCCAGGATGGAGCAACGCAGGACGTGAGCGTGACCGTGCGGATCGATACGCCGATCGAAGTTGATTACTACGAGCATGGTGGGATTCTGCCGTTTGTGCTTAGGCAGTTGATGAGCGCGTAGCACGCCTTCGGCGCGCTACGCGCGTTGTCGGTTCTCGGTTGTCGGTTCTCTGTGACTGTTCGTCCAGGCGAAACAGTCCAGACAACCGACAACGGACAACTATCTCCTGAGCACCTGAATCGCCCCATCATTCGTCACGTTATCAACAGTAGTCGCGTACACGATCGCGCTCCCCGCGGCGATGCGGATTTCGATCGAGTCATCGCTCTGCAGCGCGATGCCGGCGAAGTCGTTGCCGGGTTGCTGGCGGAACTCGTGCTCGGCGAACGTCAGTGAGCGTGCGTTGCGGGTCGCGCCGCTCGCGGAGTGCACGATGAGGTCGAGCGTCGCTCCTGCTTCGAGGGCGCGGACGCCGATGTTGAATCGATAGCGCGTGAGATCGCGCGGCGCGATGAGCGCGGCGGTTTCGTTGCGAATGAGCACGGATTCGAGCCGGATCGCGGGAACGGTCACGCCGGTCGTGCCTGCGGGTTGATCGTCATAAGCGCGCGCGACGATCGTCGGAAGTGTGCCGGCGTCGACCAGCACATCGAGTGATCCGAGGCCGGTGCCACCCATTTCGGCGACGACGTCGGCGAAGGAGAGAGTGGCGAACGCCGCGAGCTCGTAGCGCCGCACGAGGCCGGCGGGGCGATAGATGAGCCAGCCGCTGCTGGTGATGTCCGCGGTGTTCGTCAACTGCAGCTCGGTCTTGAAGCTCGTGTTCGACTGTCCGCGCGTCGAGCCGACCACCGGCACGATCGCGTCGGCCGGCTTCGGCGAGACCTGAGCGAAGAGGAGCGGGGCGGCGAGCAGGATCGGGAGCAGTCGTTTCATGGGGCAGATTATGAGGCGTTGCCGGTTGCTGGTTGCTGGTTCAAGGTCATTCATCGCCAGAGCGATGGCTCTCGCGCTGAAGCACCCCGAACCAGCAACCAGCAACCAGTAACGAGCGAAGCGAAACTGCTATCCTCCCGGCCGCATGAAACGCGCACTCGCGATCGCAATTCTCGCCGCCACGCCGCTCCTCGCGCAGAAGAAACCGCTCACGTTCGAATCGATCTACGACCCCGTCGGGAAGGTCTACTTCAACGGCGCCGTGCAGAACGACTTCGAATGGCTCGACGACACGACGTTCCTCTGGCCGCGCAAAAACGCGAAAGGAGAGTTCGCGGAGTGGCGTCTGTATGACACCGCGACCGGCAAAGAGCGGGCGCTCTTCGATCGCGCGAAATTGCAGCGCGCGCTCGTCGCGAGCGGTCTGCCGGACGACATCGCAAAGAAAGCGGCCGATTCCGATGAGCTGCAATTCGACGCGAAGAAAACGGCGGTCGTCTTCAGCGCCAACGAAGATCTCTATCTCTACTCGATCGCGAAAGGCACGGTCACGCGGTTGACGTCGGCGCCGGGCGAGGAGGAAGAGGCGACGTTCAGTCCGAACGGCCAGAGCATCGCCTTCGTCCGCGCCAACGATCTCCACGTCGTCGATCTCGGCGGCCGCGAACGCCGCCTGACCACGGACGGCTCGGTCGAGGTGCTCAATGGAAAGCTCGACTACGTATATCAGGAAGAGGTCTACGGCCGCGGCATCTGGAAAGGCTTCTGGTGGAGCCCCGACTCGCTGCGCATCGCATTTCTGCAACTCGACGAGAAGCCGGTGCCGGAGTTCACGGTCGTCGATCACATCCCGTATCGCCTCGACCTGAACGTCTACGACTATCCGAAAGCCGGCGATCCGAATCCGCGCGCGAAGCTGTTCGTCGTTCCCGCGAGCGGCGGTGGGCGCGTCGAGATCGACACCGCGCGCACCGGCGGCGAGATTCTGATCGTCAACGTCGCGTGGAAGAACGGAAACACGGTCGTCTATCAGCTGCAGAACCGCGAGCAGAACTGGCTCGATCTCGTCAGCGCGTCGCCGACCGACGGCACCGCGAAGTTGCTGCTCCACGAAACCACCAAAGCGTGGGTCGACGTTCTGGGTCCCGCGGTGTGGCTCGCGGACGGCTCGTTCCTCTGGCAGTCGGAGCGCAGCGGCTACCGCCACGTCTATCACTGCAACGCTGACGGCACGGTCAAGGCGCAGATCACGAACGGCGAGTGGGAAGTACGCGAGCTGCACGGTTCCGACGGTCAACATGTTTACTTTTCGGGAACCGAGCGCAGCCCGATCGGTCTCGACGTCTATCGCGTGAAACTCGACGGCTCCGGACTGACGCGGATCTCGGGCCCCGCCGGCAAGCACGGCGCGGTCTTCAATCCAGCCATGACGCAGTACGTCGATCGCTGGAGTGACGTACTCACACCCGATCAGATCCGCGTGCATCGCAATGACGGAACAGCTGTGCGCACGGTCGAAGAGAACCGCGTTGCTGCGCTCGCGGAGTACGACCTGCCAAAGCCGGAATTCGTGCAGGTGAAAACGCGCGACGGCTTCGTCATGGAAGCGACGCTGATTCGTCCGCTGAATTTCGACGCGTCCAAAAAGTATCCCGTCTATCAGTTCACGTACGCCGGCCCCGGCGCGCAGCAGGTGCGCAATGAATGGCGCGGCCAGTTCATGCTCTTCAATCAGCTCGTCGCGCAGCAGGGAGCGATCGTCTTCATCTGCGACAACCGTTCCGCAAGCGGCAAAGGCGCGGTCTCACGCTGGCCGGTGTACAAGAACTTTGGCGAGCTCGAACTGCGCGATCTCGAAGATTCCGTCGCGTGGCTGAAATCGCAGCCGTATGTCGACGGCAGCCGCATCGTCCTGAACGGCTGGAGCTACGGCGGCTTCATGGTTCTCTACGCGATGACGCACAGCAAGTCCTGGTCGGCGGGCATCGCGGGCGGGCCGGTCGCCGATTGGCGCGATTACGACTCGATCTACACCGAGCGCTACATGCTCATGCCGCAGAACAACCCCGAGGGCTACCGCAAGAGCTCCCCGAGGTTCGAGCTGAAGAACCTGCACGGCAATCTTCTGCTGCTGCATGGAACAACCGACGACAACGTTCACGTTCAGAACACGGTCCAGACCGCCTGGGAGCTGCAACAGATGGGGACGCCGTTCGAAATGATGCTCTTTCCCCGTACCCGGCACTCGGTCACTCAGAAAAATACTTTGGCGTTCATGCAGAAAACGGTGCTGGGGTTTGTGAAGAGGCAATTGCAGATGCTCCCGTAGGGGGAGCAGTTGTCGGTTGTCTGTGACTTTCGCAGCGGACTCGCAGACAACCGATAACTGACAACCGACAACCAATTTGGCAGCTCCTTCGCAATCTCGAGGACATCATGAGCAAACAACAACCGAATCAGGACTTTTACAAGATCGGCGGACGGGCGCAGTCGGATGGCGTGGATCGCGGTGAGCCGCTGCAGGACGACAAGCAGAAGTTCACCCAGATCACTGAGAACGACAAGAACGCCAAGCATCCGGCTGTCCTGCGATCGAAGAAAAAATAGATGACGTCACTGCCCGAGATCGAGACACGGCGCGCGCCGGGACTTTCCCGACGCGCGCTGGAGATGCCTGCCTCACCCATTCGCAAGCTGGCGCCGCTTGCGGAAGCCGCCAAAGCACGCGGCACTCACGTGCTGCATCTGAACATCGGGCAGCCCGACATCGAAACGCCCGCCTGCATGCGCGATCGACTCAAAGAGATCGACACGCGCGTGCTCGAGTATTCGCCGTCCACCGGCACGCCCGAATTCCTCCGCTCGCTCGCGAGCTATTACGAACGCCGCCTCGGCATCCGCCTCGAGCTCAATCAGATCCTCGCCACGACCGGCGGCAGCGAAGCGATTCTCTTCGCGTTTCTCGCCTGCGCGAATGAAGGCGATGACGTGATGGTCGTCGAGCCGTTCTACGCAAACTACAAAGCGTTTGCGACGATGGCCGGCCTCAATCTCGTGCCCGTCACGAGCCGCGGACGCGACGGATTTCACGTCCCGCCGCGCGCCGTCTTCGAGCGTGCATTGACGCCGCGCACACGCATTCTCATCCTCTGCAATCCCGGCAATCCGACCGGGACTGTCTACACGCGCGAAGAGCTGGAAATGATCGCGGATTTCTGTCGGGAGAACGATCTCTTTCTCATCTCCGATGAGGTCTATCGCGAATTCGTCTATGGCTCGAAGCGCGCACTCAGTGCCCTGGAACTGCACGACGCCGACGAGTTCACGATCGTCGTCGACAGTCTTTCCAAACGCTACAGCGCCTGCGGCATCCGCCTCGGCGCCCTCGTCACGCGCAACGCCGAGGTGTACGAAGCCTGCCTGCGGATGGCCCAGGGCCGCCTCTCGCCCCCCGGTCTCGCCCAGTTCATCGCCGTCGGCGTCGAATCCCTCGGCGACGACTACACGTTCGACATGGTCGAAGAATACCGCCGCCGCCGCGACGTGCTCTATCAGGGCCTGACGTCGATCCCCGGCGTCGAGCTCAGCGAGCCCGAAGGTGCCTTCTACTGCATGCCGCGCCTGCCCGTACAAAACGCGGAAGACTTCGCAATCTGGCTCCTCTCCGATTTCTCGCACGAAGGCGCAACAGTCATGGTGGCCCCCGCCAGCGGCTTCTACGCAACGCCGGGCCTCGGCAAGAGCGAAGTGCGCATCGCTTATGTGCTCAACGAACACGACCTGCGCCGTGCGGTGGAAGTTTTGCGAGTGGCCCTAACCCGCTATCCCCTCGGCCTTCTCCCCTCCTAAGAGGGGAGAAGGTGCCGAAGGCGGATGAGGGTCTACTCTGGTGTTCAAAGCGCAACCGCGTAATGAATAGCGGCGATGGCAACCTCGCCGAGGCCGCGAATGTCGGCGTTAGCGATGCGTAAAACCTCAATGCCCTGCTCTCTCAGAGAGCGTGTGCGGATATCGTCATAGTCGGCGATGTCGGTGAGTCATGCTGTGCGCCGTCCAACTCCACCGCCAGTTTCAACTCCGCGCAATAGAAGTCCAGAATGTACGGACCGATTGGTACTTGTCGCCGGAACTTGCGGTCATTAATGCGCCTGTCGCGTAACCACTCCCACACTCGCGCTTCCGCGCTCGTTGGTTCGTGCCGCATATCCCGCGCGTGAACGCGCATGCGAGTAGACGTATGGGACATCGCGCTCCGAGGATACCTCGGGAGAACCCCTCATCCGCCTTCGGCCTTCTCCCCTCTCACGAGGGGAGAAGGCCGAGAGTGTCAGCGTTTCATCGCCAGTTCCACGATCTCGCTGATGAGGTCTTTGTACGAACGCCCGCTCTCCTTGGCCGCCATCGCGTATTCGGCGGCGGGATCGAGCCAGGGGTTGGGGTTGGCTTCGATCACATAGATCTTGCCGGCATCGGTGATGCGCAAATCGACGCGCGCGTAGTCCCGTAGTTTGAGTACGCGGAACACCGTCAATGCGGTCTCGTGAATGCGATGCACGAGATCTTCGTTCAGATCTTTCGCCGGCGCGGATTTCGTTTTCTTGTACGCCTCGGTGGTCGAGTCGAATTTCACTTCGTAGCCGGCGATGCGGGGCATGCCGTCGGGGAGTTTGGAGAGATCGAGCTCGACGAGGGGGAGCGCTTCGGCGCGTTCGTTGCCGAGGATGGCGGCGTAGATTTCGCGGCCTTCGATGTACTCCTCGACCAGTGCGGGCGAATCGAATTCGTCCTGCACATAGGCGATGCGCTCGAAGAGGTCCTTCAATGAATCGACGACCGACGCCGCGTTGATCCCTTTCGACGCATCCTCGGACGCTGGTTTCACAATCACCGGAAAGCGAATGTCCTGCGCGTGATCGAGGCGGCCCTTGTTGACGACGAGCGCAGTCGGCGTGTTGATGCTGTGATAGCCGATCAGTTTCTTGGCGACGGTTTTGTCCATCGCCAGACACGAGCCGTGCGGGCCCGTGCCGGTGTATTTCTTTCCGATGAGATCGAGGAAGCCGGCGAAGTGCATCTCCATCGTGTCGTCGCCCGCATACGACTCGACGAGATTGAAATAGAGATCGGCGCTCGAGCGCGAGAGCGAGGTCAGAGTCTGCGGGCGTCCGTCGATCGCGAACATCGCCACGTCGTGGCCGAGACTGGTGAGGGCGTCGGTGATGGCCTCGATGTCGGTTTTTTTCTTGCGCTTCTTCTTGCCGCCATCAGCGACCGCCGCGGCCTCGATGTCCGCGCCCGGATATTCTTCGTAGCCCTCGAACGTGTTGTACAGGATCGTGACCTTCAACGTGCTGGCCTCCGATGCTTCAAACGCTTCTTCCCCACGAGGAACGTCATCGCCAGTGTAGTGATGTAGACGGTCAACTCCACCATCTGCTTGCGCGCCTCTTTGCGCACGGAGACGAGCGCAAGCTCCGTCAGGCGCTCTTCAATGGCGATGACGAGCGTGCGCACGAGCGTCCTTCGCACACCAGTCCAGTAGTTGACTTTATCGATGACGGTGCGTCGATGCTCGCGCAGCAATAGCGCGGCGGATCGCGTTTCTTCGTCGCCGGTCGGAGGCGGGAAGATGTCCAGCAGATCGGCGTCGAGCGCGAGATCGGCGATCATCGGCGACTCGTCGACGTGCAGCTCGCGATAGAACTCCTCGACGGTCTGCTCCATCTCCGCGACGGTGATGTCGGTCTTGCCGACCGACTTCGGCGGAGTGACGTCGCCGAGCTCGCGCGCCATGCGATCGACGTACTTCAACTTCCGCATCGCGCCCCAGCCGTCGTAGCGCGACTCCCACAACGACGTCGGATCGAGCCACACCGCGAATGTCTCCGCGAAGTCCTCGTCAGGATGTTTCTGCGCGTACCAGCCGGGGATGTAGCGCACGAAGTCGCGCGAGAAGGGGACGAAGCGGTAGTCGTCGCGATAGGGCTGGCGCGTGTTGCCGAACAATTTCCGCCATTCCGAGGTTCGGTAAAGCTCGTATGCGTGATTGAACGCGTGGCCGGCCTCGTGGCGCAGGTACATCATGATCTCGCGCTCGTCCTCGATGTCGTTGATCGCGTCTTCGAGATTCGCCACGCGCGGATCGCCGAGGTAGAAGGGGATGCCGATGACCGGTTCGCCGGTGGGTGAGCCCCATTCGTCCGAGAGATAGACCTTCGGCCGAAAGTGCCGCAGTCCTTTTTCCTGAAGCTCGGCATGGAGATGCCGGACCAGCCCCGCGACCGGCGAACGCTCGAGCGACAGATCGAGATCGCGGATGCGCGTCTGCAGCAATTGCAACGCTTCGGGTGGAGCGTGTTCGAATTGCATCGCGGGAAGGATATCCTTCCACGCATGAAACACTGGCTCATGAAATGTGAACCGGAAGCGTATTCGATCGACGATCTGAAGCGTGACGGCTCGACCAAATGGGAAGGCGTGCGCAACTACCAGGCGCGCAACTTCATGCGCGACGAGATGAAAGTCGGCGACAAAGTGCTGTTCTACGCATCGAACGCCGATCCTTCCGGCGTCACCGGACTCGCCGAGATCAGCAAAGAGGG
>DASYLL010000437.1:0-11932 GCA_036009605.1 Thermoanaerobaculia bacterium
AACTTACAACAATTCACCGACATAGCGGAATCAGGCGCCGCGACGGCCGGTTGAAGCGCGACGGATCGGGACCTGAATCCTCGCCTCATTGACCGCGGGGAAGACGGAACCTAAAATCAAGACGCCCATCAGGACGTCCGCACGCCACAGAGCTCAAGCCGAAGGGGGGGATTTCGGGGGATGCCTCTCGTACACGTCAAAGAAGACGAGTCATTCGAGAACGCGCTTCGCCGCTTCAAACGCAAATGTGAGAAGTCGGGGATTCTCTCTGAGCTGAAGAAACGTCAGCACTACGAGAAGCCGAGCACGAAGCGGAAGCGGAAAGCGATCGCCGCACGGAAGAAAGTGCTGCGGAAGCTCGCCGAAGAGCGCCGTACCGGTTACTGAGTTTCACAGACGCGTTTCATCGAGACGGCTCGCGATTTGGTTCGCGGGCCGTTTTCCTTTTGTTCTCAGTTGTCCGTTGTCGGTTGTCTGCAGGTCGACGGCAGCTTGCAGACAACCGACAACCGAGAACCGACAACTATGTCCGAATCCCTCACCACGCTCGAATTCGACCGCGTCCTCACGCTCGTCGCCATGGAGGCAAAGAGCGCGCCGGGGAAGCTCGCGGTCGCACGACGGCGTCCGCTGTCGACGCTCGAGGCCTGCGAAAACGCACAAGCCGACCTCGGCGAGATGGTCCGCTACTTCCACACCGAGGGGCTGATGCCTCTCGCCGGACTCGATGACGTCGGTCCCCTCTTCGGACGCGAGACCATTCTCGACATCGAAGAGTCGTGGCACGTCGTCCGTAGCGTCCGCGCCACGCAAGCCATGCGCGAAGCCCTGCTGCGCACGAATGGCTTTCCGCGCCTCGGAAAGATCGCCGAGGGGATTCCGAATCTCGACGAACTCCTCACGAAGACGAACAAATACTTCACGCGCGAAGGCAAGCTGCGCGAAGAAGCGTCGCCCGAACTGCGCGCGATCCGCGGACGCATGCACACCAAGCGCGCGAGCATCCAGCGCACGCTGAACGACATCATGAATCGCAGCGCTGAAGCGATTCAGGAGCCGCTGATCGTGATGCGCGGCGATCGGTATTGCATCCCGGTGCGCAGCGATCATCGCAACGCGGTCACCGGAATCCTGCACGAACGCTCCGGCTCCGGCGCGTCGTTCTTCATCGAGCCGATGGCGGCGATCGAGTTGAACAACGATCTCGCCGATCTGCTGATCCAGGAACGCGAAGAGATCGCGCGCATCACGCGCTATGTTTCCGCGACGATCTTCGAGTATCACGAAGAGATCGTCGACGCGACGCATGTTGCCGGCGAGCTCGATGCGCTGCAGGCCTGCGGCGTATTTCACGACACGGTTCGCGGAACGCGACCGCACTTCTCGCGCGATCGCGTGCTGCACATTCTCGAAGGACGGCATCCGCTGCTCGATGAGCGCCTTGCCGATCTGCGACAGACGGCTTTCGGCGAAGAGCCGGGACAACGCAAGATCGTTCCGCTGACGATCGACCTCACGGGTGATCGCGCCGCGCTCGTCGTCTCCGGACCGAACGCCGGCGGCAAGACCGTGGCGCTGAAGACCGCGGGATTGCTGGTCGCGATGGGCATGAGTGGACTCCCCGTTCCTGCCGCGGAAGGCACCGTGCTGCCGTGTGTCGATGCGCTGCACGTGCTGATCGGTGACGACCAGAGCGTGCTCGAACATCTCTCGACGTTCTCCGCGTATCTCACGCGATTGAAGCGGATCCTCACGCGCGCTACACCGCGGTCATTGGTCCTGCTGGACGAGTTGGGATCGGGAACGGATCCGGAAGAAGGCGCTGCAATCGCGGCGTCGGTGATCGAGCATCTGCTCGAGGTCGGCGCGCTGCTCGTCGTCACCACGCACCTGTCGGCGCTGAAGAGCTTCGCGGTGAACGACACGCGCATCGTGAACGCGTCGATGGAGTTCGATTCCGCGACGGGACAGCCGACCTATCGTCTGATCTCCGGCATCCCCGGCCGTTCGCGCGCGATCGAGATCGCGAAGATCATCGGCCTCCCCGCCTCCGTCATCGAAAGCGCCCGCGAACACCTCGGCGAACGCTACGGCGAAACCGATCATCTGCTCGCAACGCTGCAGAAGAAGATGTCGGAAATCGTGGCGCAACAGGATGAAGTGGCGCGCCTGCGCGTCGACCTCGAGAGTGATCGCAGGACGATGCAGGAGAAATCCGCCGCGCTCGAAAAGGAACGCACGCGCCTCGGCACCACCTACCGCGAAGAGCTCGAACGTCTTCGCGACGACATGACGCGCCACGTGCAGAACGAGATCAAAAATCTGCGCGAGTTGGATCGCACCGCACGCGCATCCCTCAACGCGAACGAAGTCCTGAAGACCATTACGAAGCCGGTCGATCGCGCGATGGAGTTTCTGCCGGCCGAACAGCGCGATGTGCGCGTCGGCGAAAAGGCGGAGCATCGCAAGTTCAAGGTCACGGGCGAAGTGGTCTCGATCGATGGTGAGAAAGCCGTGATGAACGTGAACGGCCGCAGGATGACGGTCGAGCGCAGAGACCTCGTGCCGAAAGGCGCCGCTCCAGCGCAGGCCGTCGCGAAGAGTCGTGCGTCGACCAGTTCCGGCGCCGACGTCGCCGTTCAGATTTCCGCGGAGCTCAACCTCATCGGCCAGCGCGTCGATGACGCGCTCGAAGAATCCGATAAGTTTCTCGACCGCGCTCTGCTCGAAGGAAAGCAGGCCGTGCGCATCATCCACGGCTTCGGCACAGGCACTCTGCGGAAAGCCGTGCGCGAGCATCTGCGCAAGCATCCCGCCGTTCGCTCCTGGCGCCCCGGCGCGGAGAATGAAGGTGGAGATGGGGCGACGATTGCGGTGCTGGATGAGTAATCCACGGAGGGAGTCTTAGAGGCTTAGAGTCATAGAGTCTTAGAGGAAAGGGCGGCTCGCTCTCGCCCCTCTACGACTCTAAGACTCTAGACCTCTACGACTCGAAACCGGATGGCCTTCGTAGACCTGAACGACAGCATCATCGCGCAGGTGCGCTCCGCGGCCGACATCGTCGACTTCGTGCAGCAGGTCACTCCTCTCAAGCTCGCGGGCAAGAGCTACAAAGGGCTTTGCCCGTTTCATCGCGAGAAGTCGCCGTCGTTTCATGTCGATCGCGACAAGGGGCTCTTCTACTGCTTCGGTTGCGGCACGGGCGGCGACATTTTCAAGTTCCTGTCGTTGACGGAACGCTTCACCTTTCCCGAGGCCGTCGAGCATGTTGCGAATCGCGTCGGCATCGAGTTGCCGAAGCGGAGGAAGGCGCAGCGCGACAGCGACAAGGACGATCTGTTCGAAGTGATCGACGATGCGTCCGAGGCATTTCATCAGGCGTTGAACTGGACGCCGAATGCGGCGGATGAATATCTGAAGCAGCGTCGCGTGCCGGCGGATGTCATCACGAAATACGGCTTCGGATTCGCGCCGGAATCGTGGGACTACCTCTTGCGCAGGCTCGGACAGAAGCATGGCGAGAAGCGGCTCGAGCAGGTTGGACTCATCACGCCGCGCAAGGAAAAGACCGGCTACTACGATCGCTTCCGCAATCGGCTCATGATTCCGATTCACTCCGACACCGGCGCACTGGTTGGGTTCGGAGGACGCTCCCTCGATGGCGGGGAGCCGAAGTATCTCAACTCTCCCGAGTCGGATCTCTTCAACAAGTCGCGGCTGCTCTACAACCTGCATCGCAGCAAAGACGCAATGCGGCGATACGACCGCGCGATTCTCGTCGAAGGTTACTTCGACGCCATCGCGATCGATCATGTGGGCGTGCCGGGCGTCATCGCGTCGATGGGTACGTCGCTCACCGCGGGACAGGCATCGATGATGCGGCGCTTCACGCGTAACGTCGTCATCGCGTACGACGGCGACAACGCCGGTCGCGCCGCGACGTTGCGTGCGGCGCAGGTGCTGCTCGCGGCGGGGCTGAACGTCTCCGCGCTCGATCTGCAGGGCGAGAAAGATCCCGACTCGCTCGTGCAGAAACACGGCACCGACAAGTTCCTCGAAGTGCTTTCGAGCGCACTCGACATCTTCGAGTTCGGATTGCACGAATGGGCGGCCGATGCATCGCAACTCTCCGGACGGGAGAAGTCGGAGCGCGTGGAGAACTTCATGCCGCTGCTCTCCGCCGTCACCGATCCGGTGATTCGGAACGAAGCCGCGCAGCGGATCGCGGATGCGTTCCGGCTCGAGTTCGATACGGTGTGGTCGCGGGTGCGCGGCAAAGCGGGCGCGTCGCAGCAGCAGGCGGAGCGTCAGGTGCGCGCGCCGATCCCGTCAGGAGAGAAATTTGTGCTGACGGCCGCGGTTCAGGGAAAGCTGACTCCGGAGCAGATTGGAAGGCTCAGCGAGGAGCTCTTCGAGGACGCTTCCTGCAAAACGGTCTTTTCTATCATGAAAAGTGACCTCTCCGCAGGCCAACCTATTGATTTTGAGAAGGTCCAGACCCATCTTAGGGGCGACGCCGAGCAGACATTGCTCAGCGAGCTCAGTCTCACCGAAGACATTGACGACCGCACTCTTGAACGTCTCGACGAGAACCTCCGCCCCATGGAGCGCGGTTACCTCGATCGTCGCAAACAACAGATTCAGCGCGAGATCGTCGATGCCGAGCGCAACGGGGACAACCCTCGCGTCACTCAGCTGGTCACCGAGAAGATGGAGCTCACCCGTATGTTGAGCAGCCTGAAATAATTATCGTCCACGAAAGATTACGCGGATGTCATCTCCGGACGATACTTTGGCCGGCTTGTCAACACATAGTTGTGACAATCCTGCCAAGGCCTCGACCGGGGGCCTTAACAAGTGCCGACAGGGCGACTCAGGAAGCTGCCCAATGCGAGGAGCGAAAAAGACATGACACGCCTGCGCACTTCGAATCTCGAACCGGATTCCAACTTTGAGGAAGAGGGGGTTGGCGAGTTGAGTGTCGAAGAAAAATATGCGGAAGTAAAAACGCTCATCGCAATCGGTAAGGAAAAGGGGTTTCTTCTTTACGACGAAATCTACGAGGTTTTGCCGGAGGAAGTCACCAGTCTCCCCGAAGAGCTCGACGAGATTTACATCCGCTTCAACGATCTCGGCATCGAGGTGATCGAAGACGCCGAGAAACCTCTCCAGGCCAGTACCAAGGGTATGGTCACGATCGACGGCACGATCGAAGAAAAGGAGATGGATCAGCGCGAGGAAGTCCAGCAGGACATCATCGCGGCGGCAAGCAACATCGTCGACAAGACGAACGACCCCGTGCGCATGTACCTGCGCGAAATGGGTACCGTCAAACTTCTCGATCGCCAGGGCGAAGTCGATATCGCCAAGCGCATCGAAAAGGGCGAGCGCCGAGTGTTCAAGGCGCTCTCCGCGAACCGCATCATCCGCGAAGAGATCCTCAAAATCTACGAAGCGGCCAAGCGCGACGCGCGCGTCATCAAGGAAACGATCGACCTGGCCATGCCGGACGACGATGGCAGCAGCAGCGCCCCCATCGACGTTTCGTCGCCGGACGGCGAGCCGAAGCTGCCCGCGGCCACCGTCAACAAGATCCAGGAAATCATGGTCATCTTCGAGGGCATCGCCAAGCTCGACAAGAAGATCAAGGATGGCCTGGTCAAGCTGGCCGACAACAAAAAGCTCTCCGATCGCACCATCGCCACCACGCTCAAGACAGTCGATCGTCTCGAGCAGGAGCTGGCCGATGAGCTGCAGCGCGTCGATTTCACGCCGCAGACGCGCAATCGGATGATCAACAAGCTCAAGGACATCGACAACGAGCTCGCCCAGGCGGTGTCGATGATTCGCAAAGACGAGCAGGCGCTGAAGCGCGAGAAGGACAAGACCCGCCGCGACTTCTATCGGCGCCGTCTGCAGAAGTATCAGGACAAGCTCGGCGAGCTGGAGATGTTCTACGGCGTCACGCACGAGGATCTCCGCAAGACCATTCGCGAGATCCGCAGCGGTGAAGAGGAAGCGGATCAGGCCAAGCAGGAACTGATCGTCGCCAACCTTCGCCTCGTCGTGTCGATCGCCAAGAAGTACACGAACCGCGGCCTGCAGTTCCTCGACCTCATTCAGGAAGGCAACATCGGCCTGATGAAAGCAGTCGAGAAGTTCGAGTATCGCCGCGGCTACAAGTTCTCGACGTACGCGACGTGGTGGATCCGTCAGGCCATCACCCGCGCGATCGCCGATCAGGCCCGCACGATCCGTATCCCCGTGCACATGATCGAAACGATCAACAAGTTGACGCGCACGTCCCGCGCGCTCGTGCAGGAGCTCGGCCGCGAGCCTCAGGCCGAGGAGATCGCGGAGCGGATGGACATGCCGGTGGCGAAGGTGCGCAAGATCATGAAGATCGCGCAGGAGCCGATCTCTCTCGAAACTCCGATCGGAGAAGAGGAAGATTCGCATCTGGGAGATTTCATCGAAGATCGTGGCGTGATCTCCCCCATCGAGCACGTCATCGTCGCCAATCTGAAAGAGCAGACTTCGAAGGTTCTCCGCACGCTCACCCCGCGCGAAGAGCAGGTTCTGAAGATGCGCTTCGGAGTCGGCGACGGCGCCGAGCACACGCTCGAAGAAGTGGGCCGTTCGTTCAACGTCACACGCGAACGGATCCGCCAGATCGAGTCGAAAGCGCTGCGCAAGCTGCGTCACCCATCACGAAGCAAGAAACTGCGACCATTCCTGGACGCAACGTTCTAGGAAAAAGGCGACCCGCAAGGGTCGCCTTTTTTCTTTGCGCTACCATTCGCGCTCATGCGCAACCTGCTGCTTCTGCTGGCCCTCGCTCCGCTCGCGTTCGCCGACGTCAAGTTCACCGCGGAAAAGAAAGCTGCCATCGCCACGATCGACAAGACCGCACCGGAAATGACGGTGCTCTCCGATCAGGTCTGGGCCTACGCCGAGACGGCGCTCAAGGAAACGCAGTCGTCGAAAGCACTCGCGGATTGGGCGGAAGCGAAAGGCTTCCGCGTCACGCGCAACGTCGCGTCGATGCCGACTGCATTCGTCGCGGAGTTCGGCAGCGGCAAGCCGATCATCGGCATCATGGGCGAGTACGACGCGCTGCCCGGCATCTCGCAGAAAGCGCAGCCGACGAAAGACGCGCTGAACGCCGGCGCCGCCGGTCATGGCTGCGGACACAATCTCTTCGGCGTCGGCAGTCTCGCCGCGGCGATCGCGATCAAAGACCTCATCACCGCCGGCAAGCTGCAGGGCACGATCAAGTTCTTCGGCACGCCCGCGGAAGAAGCGGTCGGCGGGAAGATCTACATGCAGCGCGACGGTATCTTCCGCGACGTCGACGTGATGCTCGCCTGGCACCCCTCGGACGAAACGCAATCCGATACCGAAAGCACGCAGGCGCTCGTCGACATGATCGTCGAGTTCCGCGGCCGTTCCGCGCACGCGGCATTCGATCCGTGGAATGGCAAGAGCGCCGTCGATGGTCTCGAGCTCTTCACGCACGCGGTCAACATGTTCCGCGAGCACATTCGCCCGTCCTCGCGTCTGCACTACGCAATCCTCGAAGCGGGCAAGGTGCCGAACGTCGTTCCCGACTACGCAAAGCTCTGGATCTGGGCACGCGACAAGGACCGCGCGGAAGTCGATCGCCTGCTCAATCGCCTGCGGCAGATGACGCAAGGAACCGCGCTCGCGGCGGACGTCGAAGGCACGCTCACCGTGCAGGGTGGCGACTGGAACATGCTCGTCAACATGACCGGCCAGCGCGCGGCGTGGGAGAACATGAACTGGCTCGGCCCGATCACGTACACCGACGACGAGCAGACGTTCGCGAAGACGATTCAGCGCGAGACGCAGGTCGAGCCGAAAGGCCTCGCCGGCAACGTGAAACCGTTCGACGCGAATCCCGGTTCACCGCAAGGCGGTTCCACCGATGTCGCTGACGTGAGCTGGAACATCCCCATCATTCACGTCTCGGTCACCACCGCGCCGCAGGGCGCTCCGTGGCACGGCTGGCCCGTCGTCGCCTGCGGCGGCATGTCGATCGGACACAAAGGAATGGTCTGGGCGTCGAAGGCACTCGCCGCGACGATGATCGATCTCTATCGCGATCCGCAGCTCGTGCAGAACATGCGACAGGAGTTCGCGAAGAAAACGGAAGGGATCACGTACAAGCCGTACATCCCGGACGGACCGCCGAAAGCACCTTAAGCTGTCGCGCTTCGATACTCTTCGAGATCCGCGAGCAGCTCTCCCGCGTTCGCATAGCGCACGGTCGGACTCTTCGCGAGGCAGCGCAGCACGATCGCGTTGAGCGTCGCGCCGATGTCCGCGCGAAGATCGATCGGCGGCTTCGGTGCTTCGGTGATGTGTGCCGTCAATACGCCCGTCAGCGACGTCGACTCGAACGGCCTGCTGCCGACGAGCATCTCGTAGAGCATCACGCCCAGCGAATAGACATCGCTGCGCGCGTCGAGTTGCTTGCCCTGCACCTGTTCGGGACTCATGTAGTGCGGCGTCCCGATGATCAATCCCGCCTGCGTCACACCCTCGCGCGCCTCGGCCATCCGCGCGATGCCGAAGTCCATCAGCTTGGCCTCGCCTTTCGCGTCGACGAGCACGTTCTGCGGCTTGATGTCGCGATGGATGATGCCCTGCTCGTGCGCCGCCTGCAGTCCGCGGCAGATCTGGCGCGTGAGGCCGACCGTCGCGCGCGTCGGCATCTGCCGCGCTTCCGCTTCATCGAGCAGTTCCGCGAGCGTGTATCCGCGCACGAACTCCATGCTGATGAAGTACACGCCTTCGGCCTCGCCGTAGTCGTACGTGCGCAGCACGTTGCGATGCGTGATCTTGCGTGCGAGACGAATCTCGCGTTTGAACCGTTCGAGATCTTCCGGCGAGCGCGTCATCACATCGCCAGGCAACGTTTTGATCGCGACGGTTTCATCGAGCTGCGTGTCGGTCGCTTTGTAGACGACGCCCATCCCGCCGCGGCCGAGGATCGATTCGATGCTGTAGCGGCCGGCGAAGACGTGGCCGGTGGCGAGATCGGCCTGAACGTTTTGCGGAGCGGTCGGACCGGGCTCGGTGGTCATGCGCATCGTGGCCATCGTCGATGTCTGCGATCCGAGAGAGCGCATCATGCCGGTGGTCACGCTGATGAGCGGCAGCGCGGCGACCGGCAACGGATTTGGCAGCCACTTGAGGCGCACTTCTTCGCGCGTCGCAGTGGTGAGCACCTCGCCGCCGGCGGCTTGCGCGGTTTCGTAGGAAACGTACGCGTAGCCGTTCGGCGCGTGCCACGCGAAGAGCAATGCAAGCAGCGGCGCGTTGCCGACGATCGCGAGTCCTGAATCGCCTTTGAGCGTGACGGAGCCGCTCACGAACTCGCCCGTGGCGATGCCGACGCCGAGGGCCATGGTGTTCGGTCCGAGTTGCGACGCGAGCTCTTCGTTGATCGTGCGCGCGGCGCGGATCGCGTGAATGATTCCGCGCTCGCCGCGGAACACGCAGACGAGGCGATGGCCATTGATCTCGCGCACTTCGCCGTCCTGGCGCGTGACCTCTGCTTCCTGCAGTTTCATCGCGCGCTCGACGGTCGCGATCACGCTCGCCGCGTCGCCCTCGCCTACCGTCGCCGGCAAGCCGCGAAGATCCGTGACGAGCACTGTCCCTTCATCGAGCATCGCCGCTTCGACAGGACGCGCCGTCGACGACGCGTCATTCGATTTCTCCGCCATCGAGGCGTAGAGCTCTTCGAGCTCCGCCTTGTCGCGGAGGGAGTTGATCATCTTGCCGAACGAGCGGCCGAGGATGCCGACTTCGTCGTTGCGCGTGGTGTCGGGGCTGACGCTGTAGTCGCCGGCGGTGACGGCTTGCGCGATCCCTGCGAGTTGTTCGATCGGACGCGTGACGCGTTTCGCGATCAGCCACGAGATCAGAAGCGCGAGCAACAGCGCGATGCCGCCGCCGATGAGCAGCGCCTTCTCGATCTCGCGGAAAGGCTTGAGCTCGGCGTCACGCGAACGGAGGAAGATTGCGGTGCCGACGACATCGCGATCCGCGAGCAGCGGCTGCGACGTGAGGATGTATTCGCTCTGATCGACTTTCTCGGTCTGCGTCTGTCCGACGACGACCTTCTTCGGCATCACGCTCGGCGCGTTCAGCGAGCGGACGGTCGTGCTGTCGCCTTTCGAGGTGAAGATCACGCCGGCACGGGTCGACTCGGCGATGCGGTTCGCGAAGCCGTCGTCGATCAGAACAGCGTTGACGAGATACCCGGAGCGGACGTTGCGTGCTCCGGCGCCGACCGGCGCGACCGCGGCGTGATACAGCTTTCCGTCGAGGACCATGACGCCCGCGGTCGAGGGGACACTCGCGTCATCGACGATGTTCCGCACGAGGCTCGTGATCGTGTAGAGATCGGTCATCGGTGCGACGGCCGTCGATGGCTTGTCGGTGCGCGTGATGAGTTTTCCCTGGTCGTCGAGCAGCATCACGAGATCGCTGCGAAACGACTCGCGGCGCTGTTCGATCTGATCGACGATGCTCGGCAGGTCGATCGCTGGCGCGGCGGGAGGTACAACCTCGGGGGCAGCGGCGGGCGATTCCGTCGGCGTCGCCGCCGGTGTTTGCGGCTCCCCAGCGAGCGCGTTCTCGATCAACGCGACGAAATTGGGATCGTTGCCGAGCAGTTCGGTCGGAAGGCGAAGTCGTGCGAGACGTTGTTCTTCGAGCTCGCCGAACAACTTCGCGGCGCCGTTGATCGACGCGCTTACGGTTTCGTTTGCGACTTCGTTCGCGCGCTCGATCGTGATGCCGACCGCGATGGCGACGACGATCACGATCAGGAGCGCGGTGAGCCCGAACAGCTTGAGCACGAGCGGGACGCGTGCGCGCTCGACCGTGTACTCCTTCTTCTGCGGAAGCTCCACGTCGGAGAGCGTGGCACGGTCGAGTGGCTGATCGGTCAACTTAGTAGTCCTTCGGTGCTTTGTACGTCTGCCCGAACTTGTTCTTGTGCTGGACGGTGCGCGCGTTGCGGCCGTCGATGGTGAGCAGCGTTGCTCCGACGATCTTGCCATCGGATCTCACGTCGATGTCGGACGTTGCGCTGCCGCCCTGCTCATTCCACGCGATGACGCGGTACTTGCCGGCCGGCACGTCGAACGAGTAGTCGCCGTTCGCATCGGTGAAGCCGTAGTACGGCGTCGACATGACGTGTACGACGGCGGACATGTTCGGATGCACGTTGCAGTAGACGTTGACGACGCCGGGCGCTTCGAACTTGTGCGTTTTGCCTGCGCCTTTGCGATAGAGGCCGAGGTCGAAGGTGTTGCCGGGAGTGAGCGAGAAGAGGTTGTGCGTGATCGGATCTTCGTTCGGAAAGCTGATCGTCGATCCGGCTGGAACGGCGAGGACGTGCGGGAGGAGCGCTTTGCTGCGCGTCGTCATCGAGAACATCGAGCCGGGGCGCTTCGGAGCGCGGCCGGTGGCCTCGAGCCAGACGAGTGTTTCGTTCACGACAGGCTTCTGTCCGCGCTTGGTCAGGAACATCACTTTACCGTTGACGACCGCCGGGTGGACCTCGGCGAGCGAAACTGCGCACAGCACGATCGTGAGGAGGAAACGATTCATCGATTTGAGCTCCGGGGGGCAAAAAGTGTAGCACAAGGATTTGTGCGCCGGCGTCGACTTTCGAGTGAAGAATATCGTGCAATTTTTTCGATTGCGATTAGCAACGAAAGCCGTATCATGATTCGCATGGTCGAGAGAGAAACGGGCGGGCGCGGGTGCAATAAACTCCGCTATGCGCTGTTTCCCTGTGAGTACGCTCGATCGCGGCCTTTGGTCGCATGAAGATCTTTGAAACGGTTTAAAAGCTCCCGCTCCTCCCCTCCACCACGGGGTGTGTGAG
>DASYLL010000438.1:0-4625 GCA_036009605.1 Thermoanaerobaculia bacterium
GATTCCCCTGTCATCCCGAGCGTGAGCGAGGGACCTGTGCGGGTGGGGCGCGAAACTCGTGCATGTCGCCCCGCCCACCCAGGTCCCTCGCTCACGCTCGGGATGACATTCCCCATGTATCCTGCCGCGATGCGCACGTTACTCATCGCACTCGCCGCCGTCGCTCTGACCACGGTCGTCGTGGTCTCGCTCTCCGCGCAACCCGCGGCAGAAAAGAAATCCGACGACCAGCGCTTCGAAGTCCAGGTCACGGACGAGATGCGCCGCCATTCGCGGCTGCGCGACGTGCTGTACTTCGTCGGCACGGGCTGGACGTTCGGCGTGCTCGCGATCGTGCTCGTCACAGGACTCTCGCGACGCATGCGCGATGCGGCTGCGCGCATCACGAAGAAACCGTTCGTCATCGCGATGATTTACATCGCGCTGTTCACGATCGCGACCGCGATCCTCGAATTGCCGCTCGCGTACTACTCCGATTTCGTCGTCCCGCATCAATTCGATCTGACGGAGCAAACGTTCGGCTCCTGGTTCGGCGACATGCTGAAAGGCCTCGGCGTGAACATCGTGATCGGCGCAGTCGTCGGCGCGCTGGCTTTGCTCGCGATTCGGAGGATGCAGCGCTGGTGGATCGCGTTGTGGCTCGGCACGGTGCCGCTGATCGTGCTGATGGTCGTCATCCAGCCGATCCTGCTCGATCCGATTTTCAACAAGTTCGAGCCGCTGCAGGATGCGGTGTTGCGGCAGAAGCTGCTCGATCTCGCGTCGCGCGCCGGCATCGAAGGCGGCCGCGTGTATCAGGTCAACAAGTCGAAGCAGACGAAGACGATGAACGCGTACGTGACCGGCGTCGGTCCGACGAATCGCATCGTCATGTGGGACACGCTGCTCGCGAAGATGACGCACGACGAAGTGCTCGCCGTGATGGGCCACGAGATGGGCCACTACGTGATGAAGCACATCTGGAAGACGCTCGGGTTTCTGCTCATCGTGTCGATCTTCGTCTTCTACTTCAGCTATCGCCTGTACGAGCCGGGATTGAAGCGATGGGGGAGTCGCTGGGGCGTGACGGAGCGCGGCGATCCCGCGTCGTTGCCGTGGCTGCTGCTCATCGCCAGCGCGATCGGATTTCTACTCTCGCCGGTGATCAGCGGCTACTCGCGCTCGAACGAGCACAAGTCCGATATGTTCTCCCTCGAAGTCACGCATCTCAACGAGCCCTTCGCGACGGCCTTCGTCAAGATGGCCGAGGATTCGAGACGCGATCCGTCGCCACATCCGTTCATCAAGTTCTGGCGCTACACCCACCCGCCGATCTCCGAGCGCATCCCGTTCGCACTGCAGTACAAGCCGTGGGAGAAGGGGGAGCCGAATCAGATGTGGAAAGAGGGGGAACGGTAGGCGCGAGTTGCTGCGTGCTCCCGGTGCGGAGTCTCAGAGTCGCAGAGTCTCAGAGTCACAGAGACGCGGCAAGAACCTCCTCTGAGACTCTGAGACTCTGCGACTACTGGTTAGAATCGCGCATGCGCAACCTCATTCTCCTCTGCGTCATCTCGTGGCCCGCACTCGCGCAAGTGCCGACGATCATCAACGAGATCGGCGAGCTCGAGTCGGTGCGCGATCCGAAGTGTTATGCGACGGCCAGCCGTCTCGAGGATTTCATTTACGGGACGCCGCTCGAATCCGAGGCGCGGTTCGAGAAGATTGCGTTGCAGAAGGCGTTCATTCGGTCGCTGTGGCAGAAGGCTTCGGTTGCGGCCGCGGGACAGGCGGAGATTTCGGTCGATGCGTTGCGTCCTGTGTTGCAGGCCGCGGTTCCGTATGTGCAGAACGCGGATGGCTCGTTTCGCGTGCGCGATGTCGCGATCACGGCTCGCGATCGGCGTCAGTACGGCAGCATCGCGTATGCTTTGCGCGCGATTCTGAGCGTGCAGCAGGATGCGCTGTATGAAACGTCGACACTCGTTCCGTTGAGTGCGGATGCGGTCGAGCTGTTCAAGGAATCGATCGACCTCACGACGCTCGCGGCGCTGCAACATGCGGATCGCAATGCGCGCAAAGCGAATCGCGATCGCATCGACGCGGCGCTCATGCGCAATGCCTGGATTGGGATCGCGGGAGCGCAGCCGGTGAAGACGAAAGTTGCAGTCGCTGCGCCGCCGGAAAAATTCTCGACCATCAAAGCCATCGTCGCGGAGAAGCTCGCCGCGTTCGAGGCGTACAACAACCTGGCCATGCCGGTGTTTCTGCGCAACCTGCAGGTCTACATGGCGCGCCATCTCTGGCCGAGCGATCCCGAAGAAGGGAAGAAGTTCAAAGACCAGTTCACCGAAGTGATGGTGGCGTGGACGATGGACGTGATGCTCGAAGCCGACAAAGAGGCAAAGAAAGCGGGACATCCCGTCATCCGCGTCGAAGACGTCCACAAAGCGCTGCAGACGTTCCAGCCCCACGACGCCAATCAGTACGAAGACATCATCTACTTCCCGCGCCTGCCGAAGAGCGAGCAGATCGTGATCGAAGCGTATGACCTCGACTCCTTCCGCGACCCCGGCATCCACTGGGTCTATCTGAACGAAGCGCTGCACGACAAGCACTACAAAGGCACGCTCGAGCCCGATCCGTTCGCGGCTGAGCTGCTCGTCGAAGGCGCCGCGCAGTTCGGCGTGCTCGTGTTGCGCGTGGCCGGCTTCGTCGCGAAGGAAGAGGACAAGGAACGCCTCGAAGGCGCGCATCTGACGAAGTCGCTCGCGCGCATTCAGAAGCTGCTCGACAAACACGCCGCGGCGCCGCCGGTGAAGAAGAGCACGACGTCGATCGCCTCTGCGAAATCGAACGCCGCTGCGACTTCCGGAACGTACTTCACCGACATCACGCCGACGAGCGGCATCGCGTTCGAGCATCGCATGTCGGACTGGCTGTCGCGCTTCATCCGCGGCTACACCGTCGTCGAAGGGGACACCGTGCGACTCTCCGTTCCGCCGACGTTCGGCGGCGCGGGTGTGGCCGCGGAAGACATCGACAACGATGGCGACATCGACATGTTCATCCTCAGCGGCTCCGGCAACGCGCTCTATCTCAACGACGGCAAGGGCCGTTTCACCGACGCGACTGAGGCGTCGGGGATCGTCTGGACGCGCGCCGATGGGCGAGCGGGCGAGCCGCGTCAGCCGATCGTCGCCGACTTCGACAACGACGGCAAACAGGACGTGCTGATCACATACGTCGATGACGATCATCGCGTGTATCGCAACCTCGGCCGACCCGCAGGGTCATCAAACGGCATCAAGTTCGAAGACGTCACCTCGCGCACGAACCTCGGCGGCAAGGGACTCGTCGGCGGCCCCGCGACCGCGCTCGATTTCGATCGCGATGGACTGCTCGATCTCTACATCGGCTACTTCGGCGACTACCTGCGCGGCGAAGTCCCGACGCTCGCGCGACGCAACAGCAACGCGCTGCCCGACAAGCTCTTTCGCAACAAAGGCAACTTCGTGTTCGAGGACGTGACCGCGGGAAGCGGTGTCGACAACAACGGCTGGGCGCAGTCAGTCGGACATCTCGATTTCGATGGCGATGGCTGGGAAGACCTCATCTGCGGCAATGATTTCGGGACCAATGCCTGGTATCGCAATCGCGGAAACGGCACGTTTCAGGACGTCGCGCAGATCATTGGCACTGACAAACCGAGTTACACGATGAACGTCGGTGTTACCGATCTCAATCGCGACGGTCTGCCCGACGTCTACATCTCAAACATCGTCACGATGGACAAGGACGAGAAGTACGTCCTGCCCGATCCGAAGACGCGCATGAAGTTCAATCCCGCGAAGATGGCCAACATGCGCGTCGTCGAAGCGAACGATCTCTGGGTTTCCTCGCGCGGCACGAACGTGCCGGTGACGTACGAACAGAGCAAGAACGTCGGACGCGGCTATCGCTCGACGGGTTGGTCCTGGGATGCCGACTTCTTCGATTTCGACAACGACGGCGACGACGATCTGTACGTCGTCAACGGCATGAACGAGTACGCGGTCTACTCGAGCGTGAATCCGTACCTCACCGATCCGAAAGGCAATCCGACGAACGCGATTCTGCCGGTCGCGGAAAAAGAAGTGCCGGTGTTTTTCGTCAATCGCGACGGCATGCTGCAGGAAGAGACCGCGAAGAGCGGCGCCGATCCCGCGGGCAACGCGCGCAGCGTCGCCTATCTCGACAGCGACAATGACGGCGATCTCGACATGATCGTCAATCACTTCAACGGCCCGGCCGCGTTCTATCGCAACGAAACGCGCGGCAATCACTGGATCAAACTGCACCTCACCGGCGATCCCGCGAAACGCACCACGCGCGATGCCATCGGCGCGAAGATCACAGTCGACACACGCTCGCAGAAGGGGATGTGGCGCGAGGTGTTCTCCACGACCGGCTATCTCTCCGTGCATCCGAAGGAACAGCACTTCGGCCTCGGCAGCGATACGAAAGCGGACGTCACGATCGTCTGGCCGGATGGAACGCGCCAGGAGCTCAAGGATCTCGCGGCGGACAAAACGTATCGGATCGTGCAGAAGTGAAGTTTGGAGTGCGGCAGCCGCAGCTGCCGCTTTCGTATGCCACCGGCATCGCGG
>DASYLL010000439.1:0-4171 GCA_036009605.1 Thermoanaerobaculia bacterium
CGCAGCCGCAGGAACCGCGTCGCACGTTCCGCAGTTTCGTGCAGTTGCCCACGCCTGCGCCTGTGCAGAAACGGTTCGTTCCGCCCGATCGCAACGTCGAGCAGAACGAACCGCGCTTCTATGTCTGTCCGAAAGACGGCGCATCGCTGCGCGTGCCGTCGGCGAAGGCGAATGCGAAGTTCCTCTGTCCCGTGGATGGTACGGAGATGACGGAAGGCGTGGGTCCGTCGAAGAAGTTCTTCCTGCTCGAAGACGAGTGATCGCTACTTCTTCGCGAACGCCGCGATGCGCGTCTTCGCTTCGTCCGATTGAAAGCACGCGATCTGATGCTCGGCTTCGAGCTCGAGCTGTTCCCGCAGATCGTTGCGCTCGGACGCGGCGAGGGCGCGTTTGATTCCAGCCATCGCGATCGGCGGCGCGGCAGCGAATGAGCTCGCGAGTTTCTCCGTCTCTGCCGCGAGTTCCGCGGCGGGGACGACGCGATCGACCATCCCGATCGCCAGCGCTTCATTCGCGTCGACCATGCGGCCGGTCGCGCAGAGCTCGAGCGCGCGGCTGCGGCCGACAAGACGCGGCAGGAGCCACGTGCCGCCCCAGTCGGGATGTAAGCCGATTTTGATGAAGGACTCGCTGAGCTTCGCCTGATCGGACGCGATCCGGTAATCGCACGCGAGCGCGAGATTGCATCCCGCTCCCGCCGCGACGCCATTCACCGATGCGATCACCGGCTTTTCCATTGATGCGATCTGCAGCACGACGTCGCGTCCTGCGTCGAGCAGTTTGCGAAATGACGCGACGTCATTCGTCTCCTGCAATCCGCTCATGTACTCGACGTCGCCGCCCGCGCAGAACGCGCGACCCGCGCCGGTGATCACGATCGCGCGCACATCCGCGTCGCTCTGAGACGCGCGCAGCGCATCGAGCAACTCCTCGCGCATGGTGCCGGTGAACGCGTTGAGTTTGTCGGGACGATTGAGCGTGATGGTCGAGATCGCGTTCGACGTGAAGCGTTCGATGAACATGGAACGCAGTCTAAGGGAACGACGCTACACTGCGTGCGGTGAGGCGGCCGTACTTTTTCGAGATTTTCGCGCTGGTGAATCTGGCCGCGATCGCGCTCTTCGCCTGGGCCAGCCTCCCCATCGTCGGCTCTCCGATTGCGCATCTCATCGCGTTCGCCGTTGCCTTCGGGACGCAGGCGCTTGTCGGTGTCATCGTTCGCGTGATCATCGCGCTCGTGCGCCGCGATCGCTCGTATCTCATCGCGATTCGGAGCGTGGGCTGGCTCGTCGACACGCTGCGTTTGCTCGTCGGCTCGGCGGCAGTCATCGTCGCGTACGGATGGATCAAGCTCGTCGTTCCGATCTATCACCCGCGTCTCTTCGACGCCGAGCTCTGGGACCTCGACCGCATCCTCTTCCTCGGCATCGCACCGACCACGTTCTTCCTCGATCTCTTCGGCGCGCCGTGGTTCCTGCGCGTGATCGACTGGACGTACGCGAACATTTTTTTCGTCAGCGGCTCGATCGCGTATGCGTGGCTCTTCTCGCATCCGGAACGTCGCATCCGCATCGCGTTCGCTAACGGCAACGCGGCTCTCTGGATCAGCGGCGCGTGGCTGTATCTCCTGTTGCCTTCGCTCGGCCCGGCGTTGCGATTTCCGGAAGTGTGGTTTGCGCATTCCGAGGGGCTGCGGGTGACGCAGGGGCTGCAGGCGATCCTGATGCGGAACTACCAGAACGTGATTCGTGCGTGGAACGGCGAGGCCATTACCGAGCCGATCCGCATCGTCTTCGGCATCGGCGCGTTCCCGAGCATGCACGTCGCATTTCAGATGTTCGTATTCCTCTGGACGCGGCGTCTGTGGCGAGCAGGACAGGTGTTGTTCGGCATTTTCGTCTTCGTGATTTTCCTCGGCTCGATGATCACGGGGTGGCACTACCTCATCGACTCGATCGCCGGACTGGTCATGGCATACCTCTCGTATCGAGCCTGTTTTCCGAAGCATGCCGACGACGCAGGAAACGACGCTGGGCGAAGTGCTGGCGGAGCGGACCGCGCCGGCAGCGCCGGAGTTAGTGGAAGCGCTGCCGAATGACGGCGTGCGCTGTTTCTCGTGCGGCCATCGCTGCCGCATCCCGAGCGGCCTGAAGGGCATCTGCAAAGTCCGCTACAACGAAGGCGGTGTGCTCCGGGTGCCGCGCGGCTATGTCGCCGCGCTGCAGGTCGATCCGATCGAGAAGAAGCCGTTTTTCCACGCGTATCCCGGCGCGCTCGCGTTGTCGTTCGGAATGCTCGGCTGCGACTATCACTGTGGCTACTGCCAGAACTGGGTGACGTCGCAGGCGCTGCGCGATCCGATGGCCGTTGCGCCCCCGCAGGACGTCGAGCCCGCCGATCTCGTGCGTCTCGCGAAGCAACATGGCGCGAAAGTCATCACGTCGACGTACAACGAGCCGCTCATCACGAGCGAGTGGGCCGTCGAAGTTTTCCGCGAAGCGAAAGAGGCAGGCCTGGTCTGTTCGTACGTTTCGAACGGCAACGGCACGCAGCAGGTGCTCGACTACATCGCGCCCTACGTCACGCTCTACAAAGTCGATCTCAAAGGCTTCCATGACCGCCACTACCGCGACCTCGGCGGCACATTGCAGCCCGTGCTCGAAACGATCCAGGGTCTCAAGCAACGCGGCATCTGGCTCGAGGTCGTTACGCTGGTTGTACCCGACTTCAATGATTCCGACGAAGAGCTGACCGGCATCGCTGAGTTTCTCGCGGGCGTCGATCCCGACATCCCGTGGCACATCACGGCGTTTCACAGCGACTACAAGATGGACAACCCGAACACGACGGCCGCGCATCTGTTGCGCGCGTACGAGATCGGCAAACGCGCGGGACTGCGGTACATCTATCCGGGCAATCTGCCCGGCTCATTCGGCGACAAGGAAGGAACGCATTGTCCGAAGTGCGACACGCTCGTGATCGGACGACAGGGCTTCCGCGTCACGTCGTATCGTTTGATCGACGGGAAGTGCCCCGCGTGCGCGACGGAGATTCCGGGCGTGTGGGATGGGCAGGCAGCGGTGGGACGCAGCGGCATCCCGCGCGCAGTACGGTTCTGAGTATGTCATCGCTCGACGCTCGGGACAGCTGGACACTCGGCGAGCAATCAGCGCAGCCGGCCGTGCCGGTGGTACTCTTCGCCGCCGTTCGTCATGGAGCTCTTCGACCTTGCCAGCACTACGGAAATCCCGATCGGCCGCGCGAAGGCGTACAACGTGAATGGACGCACGATCGCGCTGTATCACACGGCCGCGGGATTCTTCGCGACGGACAATACGTGTCCGCATCGCGGCGGTCCTCTGGCCGAGGGGGATTTGATTGGCAATGAGATCAACTGTCCGTGGCATTTGTGGGGATTCGATGTGGCCACCGGACTCTGTGCGGGAAATCCCGAGATTCGCGTCGTCGCGCATGCCGTGCATGTCGAAGGCGATCGCGTGATGGTGAGGCTGTCGTGAATCCGAAACCGCTGCGTCACGTCGATCTCTACAGCAAGGCCGGCAGGCTCGAAGCGCTCTATCGCGAGTTGCAGGATCCGCGGGGCGTCGCGGTCGTCTGTCATCCGCTCACGACCGCGGGCGGGACGCTGCACAACAAAGTCGTGTTTCGCGCAGCGCGCGGACTCGAAGCCGCGAACGTCGCCACGCTGCGATTCAACTTCCGTGGTGCTGGTGCGAGCGGCGGACAATTCGAAGGCGGCGACGGCGAGCAGGAAGACGTCGCGGCGGCCATCGAGTGGGTGAAGAAAAAGCATCCCGGCCTGAAGCTCTTCGTCGGCGGATTTTCGTTTGGGTCATGGGTCTCGTCACGCGTCGCCTGCGAGCGGCAGGATGTCGACGCGATCTTTCTCCTGGGCACGCCGGTCAACAAATACGACCTGAGCTTCCTGCGCCACTGCGAGAAGCCGATGCTCTTCATTCACGGGACGCAGGACGATCACGGCGACCTCGCGAAGTTCGAGAAGCTCGTGCAGGGCGTCCGCAATGCGGAGAGCGTGATCATCACCGGCGCGGATCACTTTTTCACGAAGCAGCTCGAAGCCGCGGAGGAGACGTTGCGTGCCTGGGCCGAGGAGATTCTCGAGCAGCCTTGACGTCTATGCTGTTAAAGC
>DASYLL010000440.1:0-3025 GCA_036009605.1 Thermoanaerobaculia bacterium
ACTAAGAATAACTGCGTTCATTGTCGTTCTTGCTGCCTGTGCCACCCAGCCACCTCCTCCAGCCACTGTTCCAGCGACCTCGGCTGTGCCTGTGTCACAGGCCACTCCGGTCACGGAAACTCTGCATGGCGTAGAGATCACCGACCCGTATCGCTGGCTCGAAGATCAGGAAGCGCCGGCAACGCGCGAGTGGATCAATCAGCAGAACGCCTACACGGACGCAGTCCTCGCCAGCAACGGCAAGCCGGAGCTGTTCGCTCCACGCATTCGCGAGATGCAGAGCACGGATAAAGTCGGAACGCCGCGGTATGCCGGTGGACGCTACTTCTTCGCGCGCCGTCCGGTCGGGCAGGACCTCTACTCGATCTACATGCGCACTTCGGTCAAGGGCACCGATGAGGTGCTGATCGATCCCGCGCCGATGAGCGCGGATCACACGACGAGCGTCGGCATCGACGATCTCTCGCCCGACGGCAGGACGCTCACGTACTTCGTGCGCAAGGGCGGAGCGGACGAGACCGAGATCCGCTTCTTCGACGTCGACTCACGAAAAGACATCGGCGCGCCACTCGCGATTGCCCGCTACTCGGGCGTGAACGTCGCGCCGGATCGGCAGATCTATTTCACGCGCCAGACGACGGCGGGGCCGCGCATGTACCGCCGCGCGCTCGATGGCGGCGCGGAAACGGAGCTCTTCGGCGCCGGCCTGGGACCGGAGAAGATCCTCTTCAATTCGATGTCGGACGATGGCCGCTACCTGGTCATTCACGTCTTTCACGGCTCCGCGCCGAAGAAGACCGAGATCTACCTCGATGATCTTCGCGACGACGCCGCGCCCCGCACGATCGTCAATGATGTCGATGCGCGCTCGACCGCCGAAATGGCTGGCGAGTCGGTGGTCATCCAGACAAACTGGGATGCGCCGAACGATCGCGTGATGGTTGCGCCGGCGAGCGATCCGGGCCGCGCGAACTGGAAAGAGGTCGTGCCCGAAAACAAGAAGGCGTCGATTCAGGGCACGTCACTCGCGGGCGGCCGGATCTTCGTCAGCTATCTCGAAGATGTGAAGCCGCGCATCATCGGCTACGACCTCGACGGCACCGTCAGGGAAGAAGTCGCCTTCGACACCCTCGGCAATCTCGGCAGCATGAGCGGCAACTGGGGCTCGCCCCTCGCGTTCTTCAGCTTCAGCTCGTTCCACGTGCCGACGACGATCTATCAATATGAAGTCGCGAGCAGCGAGCGCACGGAGTTCGCGCGGGAAAGCGTGCCGGTTCGTTCCGAGGACTTCACGGTCGAGCAGGTCTGGTATCCGTCGAAAGACGGTACGCGCGTGCCGATGTTCCTGCTCTACAAGAAAGGGCTGCAGCGCAACGGAACGAATCCGACATACCTGACTGGTTATGGCGGTTTCACTTCGAGCCTGCTGCCGTCGTTCTCATCGAAGGCGATCGCGTGGGCGGAGCAGGGCGGCGTCTACGCGGTCCCGAATCTTCGCGGCGGTGGCGAGTTCGGCGAAGCGTGGCATCGCGCCGGAATGCTCGATCGCAAGCAGACGACGTTCGATGATTTCATCGCTGCAGGCGAGTTCCTCATCCGCGAGCACTACACCTCCGCGAAGCATCTCGGCATCTCCGGCGGCAGCAACGGCGGCCTGCTCGTCACGGCCGCGGAAACGCAGCGTCCCGATCTCTTCGCCGCGGTGGTCTGCTCGTATCCGCTGATCGACATGCTCCGCTATCACAAGTTCCTGGTCGGCAGTTACTGGGTGCCGGAGTACGGCGATCCGGAGAAAGCCGACGAGTTCGCGTGGCTCTATGGATACTCGCCGTATCAGAAGGTGAAGCGCGGCACGAAGTATCCCGCCACGCTGTTCATCACCGGCGACGCCGACACGCGCGTCGCACCGCTGCACGCACGCAAGATGGCCGCGCTGATGCAAAACGAAGCGGGCAACGGCGCACAGGATCCGATTCTGCTGCGCTACCACATCGCCGCCGGCCACTCGGGTGGTCAGCCGCTCAACGTGCAGGTGAAGAACACTGCCGAGGAGCTCGGGTTCCTGTGGTGGCAATTGAAATGACTTCGTCAGTTGTCGGTTGTCAGTTCTCGGTTGTCCGTGGATTCGCGCATGGACGACACGGTACAGACAACCGACAACTGACAACCGATAACCGCGAGAGAGAACGGCTACGCCAGTAGCCGCTCGACCCGCGCGATGATTGCGTCGATCGCCACGAGATTCTCGCCGCCTTCCGGGATGATCAGATCGGCGTAGCGTTTCGACGGCTCGACGAACTCTTCGTGCATCGGGCGCACGGTCGTCATGTATTGCTCGATCACGGACTCGACGCTGCGGCCGCGCGTTTTGATGTCGCGCATGAGACGTCGCAGGAAGCGGATGTCGGGGGGCGTATCGACGAAGAGTTTGATGTCGATGCGTTTGCGCAGCTCGGGCTCGTAGAGCACGAGGATGCCTTCGACGAGGATCACTTTGCGCGGCTCGACGTGATGCGTCTCGTCGAGTTTGCGTGCGTAAGTCGGGAAGTCATAGACCGGTACGTCGACCGAGGAGCCTTTGCACAGCACGTCGATGTGACGCGCGAGCAATTCACTCTCGAGCGAATCGGGATGATCGAAGTTGACGTGATGCAACTCGTCGGCGCTGAGGCCTTCGAAGTTGCGGTAGTACGAGTCGTGCGAGATCCATTCGATCTTGTCGCTGCCGACGCGGTCGTAGATGGCCTGCGCCACGGTCGTCTTACCCGAGCCGGTGCCGCCTGCGATGCCGAGGATGACGGGGCGCACGCTCATACCATCTCGTCGAATTCGGCTTCGGTCGCGAAGTCCGACGGATCATCGTTGCCGCATGCGGTGCAGACGACCGCAGAGAGCTTGCCGCCCGCGAAATCGAATTGATAGGTCGGTGTTTCGCACTGCAGGCAGATGAGGTATTCGGGCTCTTCCATGGGGCGCAGGATAAAGCAGACCTGCGCCGTTGTCAGTTGCGACCTGCGCCCGTTGT
>DASYLL010000441.1:0-12039 GCA_036009605.1 Thermoanaerobaculia bacterium
AGATGGAAGCCGCGAAGAATCCGCCCGCGACCGTGACCGTCAGCCTGCTCAATCCCGATCGCAAAGCGACGTCCGTCAAGGAAGTGCGCGGCGAGATCGAGCTCTACATGCCCGGCAAGGATCCGAACAGCGTCGCCGAAGTCGCGAAATTCATGTCGTCCGTCGGAAAACCGCTCACGAATAAAGCGCTCAAAGCCAACGCCATCGAGATCGCAATTCTCAGCCCCGCGCAGATCGAAGCGGAGCGCAAACGCATCCGCGAAGTGAAGCGCAAAGAGGCCAAAGAAAGCGGCTGGGAAGACGGCGCCGATCTCGACTCAATGCTCGAGAGCGTGACCAGCTCGCTCCTGACCGTCGAAGAGAGCGACCTCCTCGTCCGCATCAAAGATCCCAATCAGCGTATCCAGGAAATCGTTTACGTCGATTCAGCCGGCGAAACGAAACGCGTCTCCACGCGTGACGACGAAGGGCTCACCTACTTCTCGACCTGGGGTGAGAAACCGCAGGCGGATTGGAAACTCAAGGTCAGTATGAAGACGGCGAAGAATCTCGTGCGGCATTCGTTTGCGTTGAAGGACGTCGCGTTGCCGTAGCGGTCGGTACCTTGATCAGATCTACCTGCGGACTACACGCCGACTTACCGTAGAGGATGCCGTCGACCTTGCTCCGCTCCAATGTGTCCACCTATACTCGATTGTGGAAATGTGGAGGACGGCATCCATGCGTTACAGCATAGGAGTACTACTCCTCGTGGCTGCAGCGGCAAACCTCGCAGGTCAGGACGCCAAGCCCTGGCAGTTGAACATCGAAGAGCGCCTCTCCCGACGCGCCGCGTCGCAAAACAAGAAGCTGGCAACCAACTCCTCGGAACCATGCACGATTCGCGGCAAAACCGAGCCCGAATTGTTTTTTCCGACGGAGTTGTTCCGCTCGTTCATCGACAGTCATATGTCGCACCGATCGCCGCGAAAATGCGGCTGTGGATCAAGCTGAACTCCGATGATCTCTTCCGGAACGATTCCGACTGGAAACAACTTGATGATCTGGTGGCCACCTATGCCGCGTCCATCCGTGCGCAAAAACAGCTTCTAACCGAGCTCGGCCCGGCGAAAGAAGATGAACATTCAGACGTCCGCACCAAGCTGACCGCCGAGAACGTTCGCCTCAGAGTCGAGGGAGCTCACGCGCTCAGACAGGCCCGACAGCATTTTGGATCGGAGCGCTTCGATCGATTCCTGTATACAGTCCTAGCTCCGTCAAAAACGATGGTTTCGGACGGCCCGGATTCTGCGGAGCTCCTCAAAACGCTGCGAAGTGCCGAGGAACTCGCACAGTGAAGGGGGCGCACGGGCCACTCCTTCTGGTTCTGATGTGCGCTACCGCTTTGGACGTTATCGCTGACACCATCGACAAGCAAGTTTTCATGATCATCAACAGCAACAACTCGATCGATGTGTTCGGATTCGCCACCTACCTTGGGAGCAACGGCCGGCCAGCAACCGGTACCATTCTCGGCAACCTGACACTTTTCGAAGGTGCGTTTGCTCTCAATACGCCCTATACCGCGCATTGGGTTCCCTTCGTCGAGAAATAACCAAGCGTCTCCCGAGTTGCGCTACGACGCCGAAGCCGCATGGTGTTACGCGGCTTCGATTACCGTCCAATCTACGGCGGTGCCGGCGTCCACCGACTACACCGCGGGCTCCTGCACACCTCCTGATACACCGCCGCGCGCCTCATGGTTAGGACCTTTGTCCTTTGCTGATCGACCTGGATGGTGGCGGGATCAGCACGAGTGGTATCGACTCACCGGTAGAATTCTTCGACAGCAACGGTGACGGCGTACGCGAGTCGAGTTCGTGGACCGGCCACCATACGGGCGACGCATTTCTCTGGATGGACCTGAACGGCGACGACGCGGTGACTCCGGGCGAGCTCTTTGGTAGTGGCATGCCGCTCCCGAACGGTACAAACGCAACAAATGGCTTCTCGGCTCTCGCGATCTATGATCTGCCGCAATACGGAGGCGACGGCAACGGCGTGATCAATCGGGACGACGAAGTCTGGCGTTCGCTCCGACTGTGGGTCGATCGTAATCACGATGGCGGCTCGAAACGCAAAGAAATCAGTCGTCCGCGGAAAGCCGGCATCATCGAGTTCGGCCTCGATCGAATCTTCAAAAATACATTCGATGGGAGAGGCAACTCCGTGATGCTCGCGGGCAACTACAAGATGAAGATCAAGATCCAAGGGGTGCCCTTCGTGGGTGAACGGGCGATGGTCGACATTGCGTTTATCCCGATTCACTAACGACCGCGCCGCGTTGCCGTAGCTCACAGTCCCATTCGCCGCACCAGATCCGCGTATCGCGCATCCGATCGCAATGGCGTAAAGCCTTTGCTCGGCGAGCAGCGTCCGCAACAAATACGACCGTTTCCTGTACGCGCGTTCCAACCACAGGGATGCGTGATCGTGATCTCCGAGCGCAGTCCACGCCAATGCGAGATTCGACGCGGCGACATCGCCGTGCGCTGTCCGCCTCGATCTCGCGAATGACGCGCAGCGCTTCTTCGCGATGGCCGGCTTTCGCCATCGTGTATGCATGAAGCGCCCGAATCTGAGAACTGTTCTGCGCGACAACGACGGCGTCGCGCAACGTGCTCATGCCCTCTTCGACGCGGCCGGCGTTGGTGCGGGCCATACCGAGGTGGAGCATGACGGGAACGAGATTGGGGTGGAGTCGCTGCGCTTCTTCGAGATGCCGGATCGCCTCCTCGTTTCGGCCGCTCCAGCGAAGGCACCTCCCGCGGTTGATCAGCGCGCCGGGATACAACGGATCGAGCTCCACGGCACGCCTGCTGTGCTCGAGCGCAGCGTCAAAGTCGTGTCGGAAGATCAACAGTGCGGCGTACGAGGTATGCGCAAGCGTGATTGGGATTCAGCTCGAGCGCACGTCGATATTCGCGATCCGCGTCCTGCCATCTCCATTGATAGTCGCTGTACACCGCAGCCAGAACGGCATGTCCGTCCGCGAGTTCCGGATCGAGCGCGATGGCCTTCTCCGCCGCGACGCGCGTTCTCGAAAAGCTCCGAGGATCGGCGTCGGTGAAACGTCCGCTGAGCAACCAGGTATCGGCGATCGCAGCCCACGCGGCAGCAAACTGCGGGTCATGCGTCAGCGCGCGCGTGTAGAACTCGCGCACTCGCGCGCCATCGCGATCTTTCAAGAACAGACCCTTGATGTAGAGGTGCGAGATCGTCGGTCGCGTTCTTCGCGAGCAGTCGCTGATGGCGGCCCGAAAGCGACGGTGCAACGGAGCGCGCCACGCCATCCGCAACACGATCCTGCACGGCGAACAGATCGCGTGCACCTTCATCGAAATGCGACGCCCAGAGCGCCTTTCCATCGGAGGTTCTCAGCAGCCGCACGGTGACGCGCATGCGTTGTCCGCTGCGCTGAATGCTGCCGTCGAGCACCGTCTCGACGCCGAGCTCGCGTCCCGCGACAAGCGGGCCCTGATCGAGTTTCGAATAGCGGCGAATCGCGCTCGTCGGACTGACGATCAGGCCGGGCTGTGACTGAGCCGCGCGATGAGCGTGTCCGCCATTCCGAGCTGCTTGGGCCGGTCCAGCACGTAGGGACCGAACCCGTAAACCGCTGATTCGACGGGCATGCGCTGAGCTCTAAGAAGATCTCCGAAATTCTAACTGCGCTTCTCAGGACTTCTGCATTGCCCCGCCGCAGATTGGCGCCGGAGGTCAACTCAAATGAAACGCATCGTCACCATCACCCTCGAACAGTTTCGCCACATCACGGTCCGTTCGACCAAACAACATACGGACAGTCCGGCACTCCGAAAGCTCATCGAGATGAAAAAGAAGCTCCTGGCCATTCTGACGTTCCTCACATTCTTCGCCATCCCCGCGCATCCGCAGGGACCGCCATTCGCCGCGGGATTGCAGGCGCCAACGCGCGTCGTCTTCACTGCGCAAGGGAATCTCGTTGTGACCGAGGCTGGGACGCCGACCGAAAACTCCGGCCGCGTCTCGATTATCGATCGCACGAACCACGCACGCAGAACGCTCATCGACGGATTGCCGTCCGGTCTGAGCGGCAGCGGTGACGAAGCGGCGCCATCCGGACCCGCCGGTGTCGCGTTGCAGGGTACGACGCTGTATGTAGTGATTGGTGCCGGCGACGGCGTACTCCCGGGACCGAGTCCCGGAACAGAGCAGCCCAACGAATCGCCTGCATCACCGATCCTCAGCGCGTTGCTGTCACTTCATCTCACAACGCCGCTCGACCTTGCCGGCGGCGGTTTCACGTTGCTGCCCGGCGATCATGCGCGGCTCAAGAACGGGGAGACCGTCACGCTCACAGCAGGCGAAAGCGAGATGACGGTGAAACTCGTCGCCGATTTTCCGAACCACACACCGTCGCCGCGCCCCGACTTTCCCGCCAACGTCCGCGCCGGAAATTCCTTCGGCGTCGCAGTCCTCGGGCAGACCGCATTCGTCGCCGACGCCAGTCAGAATCTGATTCGCCGCATCGATACCGTGAGCGGTTCAGTCGAGACACTGACGACATTCGCCTCCGTGCAGAATCCGCCGCCATTCGGCGCGCCGTTCATCGATGCAGTGCCGGACAGCATCACGCTGCGCGGCGGCGAGTTGCTCGTCACGACGCTGACCGGATTTCCGTTTCCTCCCGGAAAGGCCGAGGTGCGCAGAGGGAACATCGCGAGCGGCGCGAACGATGCGTACATCGGCGGCCTCACCTCCGCAATCGACGTGCAGCCTCTCGGCGACAGCGCAACTGATCCTGTGCTCGTGCTGGAGTTCAGTACGAACATGACCGAGGGTGCTCCGGGACGACTGCGCATGATGACGGCGGCCGGCGCGTCGACGACGATTGCCAAAGGATTGCCCACGCCGACAGGCATGACGGTGGATCGGCGCAGCGGTGAGATCTTCATCACGCACATCTTTCCGGGACTCGTGACGCGCGTGGATGCCGCGGGGATCATTCCGGCCGCACAGCCAACGGCAATCGTGCCGGTGGTCGCGTCGTTGCCCGGCGCGTTTGGATCGCAATTCTCGACATCGATGCAGATCGCGAATCCGCATCCGTTCGCAATCTCGGGAACGATGATCGTGCATCCGCAGGGCTTCGCGGGCAGCGCGGATGATCCGAACGTCGCGTACTCACTCACGCCGTTCGAAACGCGCGACTATCCCGACTTCATGGCGTCGGCAGGCGCGACCGGCGGCGGTTCGGTGGACATGATCGTGGCGGTTGGTACCGCACGTCAGCGCATCGGCCGGATCGACCTGCGGCACCTGAATTGACGGTTCGGGAACGCGGGGCGTGCTCATCGCGCCAAAGAACGCGGCGAACACGCGCTTCAACATCGGCATCCGGACGCTGCAGGCAACGTCGATGACGATCCACGTCCACGACACGAACGGCGACGAATTGCATACCGTGACGCGCTCGCTGCCGGCGAACTATTTTCAGCAGTTCGCGGTGGCCGATCTCGCAGGCGTTGCGCCGGGATCGAACCAGTTGATCGTGATCGAAATCGAATCAGGCAGCGCCATCGTGTACGGCGCATCGATCGAGAACGAAAGCGGAAACGGGACGTTGCAGATCGCCCGAAGGACCACGGAGTAAACGTCAGTCGGAGCGACGGGCTTGAACGCCTGTCGCTCCGATTCAGACTTGCACGGCTTTGACGATGACGACCGTGCGGTCGTCCTCTGCCGAGCGTCCCCATTTCGCGACGCGGGCGAGTACTTCCTGTCCGATTTCCTGCGCGCTGCGCGCGCGATTCGTCTTCACGAGACGGACGAGCCGCTCGAGGCTGAACTCCTCGTCCTTGCGGTCGTGCGCTTCGACGATGCCGTCCGTGTACATGCAGAGCAGGTCGCCCGGTTCGAGTTGCACGTAGCCGCGCGTGTACGTCGCGTCGGGTGTCGGCCCGAGCACCGGCCCACCGTTGCGCAGGTATTCGATCTTGCCGTTCGCGCGCAGGAGAAACGGTGGATTATGTCCCGCGTTGCAGTAGATCAGGATGCCGCCCGTTTCGAGCTCGCCGTAAAACAGCGACACGAACTTCGTCGTCAGCCGCCCGCGATGCAGGATGTGATTGAGCTTCTCGAGCGTGCGAATGATTTTGAAATCGCGATCGGTCGCCATGCGCAAGCCCATGTACACATCGCGCACAACGAGCGCTGCCGGCAGGCCGTGGCCGGAACCGTCGGCGATCGCGAGGCCGAGGATGTTGTCGGAGACCGGGATGTAATCGTAGAAGTCGCCGCTGACGATTTCCGCCGGCACCGTACGGCCCCAGATGTCATACCCCGCGTACTGCGGAACGCGCGACGGCAGAATCGACTGCTGGATGCGCTGCGCTTCAACGATCAGCGACTCGTACTTTGTCGCGCGAATGCGCTGGTTGATCGCGTAACGGATGAGGTTCAGCGAGAAGAGAATGTCCTCGCGCCGATGCGACGGCGAGACATTGAACGCGATGATGTAATCCTCATCGCCGACGGAGATCGCACAGAACCGCTGCGCGCCGAGTTTCTCTTCGAGCACCGGATCGAAGCCCGGATCGGTCGGATCCATGACTACGATCCCGTTTTCAGTCACCAGCTCGATCGGCTTGTAATCCTTCGGCACTTCAATGCCGATGGCGCCGTCATGCGACTCGCCAAACCGCGCGACGAGCTCATACACGTCATCGCGCGCTTCATAGACGCGGCCGCCGGTAATGCCGAGCTGCTCGCGAAAATTCGTAGCAATCGTTTCCGCGATCTGCGCAACGGAGATCGTGGGAGAGTCAGAAGTTTCCAGTTGTTCGAGCGTGCGCTCGACCTGGGTGAGGAGGCGTTTGTAATCCATTGTGTCTAGTTACGTTGGTTGCGGGCGCGGATGCGGTTGATCCGCTCCTGCTCGTGCCTGGTGCGATCGGCCTGCAGCTCTTCGAAGGAGCGAAATTTCGTAACCCCGCGCGGGATGTCGAGCGGACCGGCGAGATTGCCCATGCCCAGAAGCGCACGAATCCTGCGGCCGAGCGGAACGTCCCGGTTCATCACCGACACGTCAGGCATCTCTTCAATGCTTCCGTATTTCCAGACCGGCATCAATCCTCCGGCAGCGAGAACACCTGGCGGAGCGCTTCGGCGTCGTTCCTGTCCTTGGGGCGCACGGTGTCGCGTTTCATTCGATAGAGCTGCGCGGGGGTGACAACGCGAATAGGGACGTCTTCGATTTCCGCCATCTGCCAGTCCAGTGTCATACGCGAATGCTTCGCCGAGTCGCGTCAGGAAACCGATGTACAAGTCCGTGTCCGGCGGTCCATAACGGACGGCTGGGTAGTCGGACACCACTTCCTCGCCGTTGATCTCGTCAATGGAGGGATCGTCCCACACGGAGCGAAGAGCGCGCTTGAGCACGTGTCCGAGATTGTCCATATCTCTACCGCAACTCTACCCCATCCAATTCATACGGCGCCTTGACCCCCAGCGCGCCCAGCACCGTCGGATACACATCCGCGATGTACGGCGCCCGCGCGGTCGTCAGTTTCCGGTTCGTGAAGAAGATGCCTTTCACGATCTCCGGATCGACCGAGCAGTGGTCGCCGCTCCAGACGGCGTCGTTGTCTTCGAAGATCTGCTTCGGGACGCCGCCGAGCGAGGTCTGCCAGGAGACGCGGTAGCCGTCGTTGTTCATGACGAAGAGGTCGGGGATCATGTTCGGGTCGAATTGTTTGTACGCCTCTTCGCGCGTGAGCACGCGACGCACGGGGTGTTCGTTCGTTTCGGGATCGACCATTGCGACGAGGCGCGTCTGCAGCTCTTTCTTCAGCGCGTCGTAGTCGGCGCCGGGCTCGACGATACCCTGTGCTTCGCGGCCTTTGAGATTGACGTAGACCTCGCCGAGGCCCATCGCGTAGGCGCGGGTTTTCGACCAGTCGACGTTCTCCCAGAACTGCCCCTGATCGAACAGCATCTCGACGTTGCGATCCTTCACCTGCACGCCGGTCTTCAGCGTCATGTATCCGTTGAGCACGAGCCAGGTGTTGTAGTGAACGTGCCGGCGGAAGGACGCGAAGCCGTGATCGGACGCAACGATCAACAGCGCATTCTTCTGCTCGGCCGCTTTCATCGCATCGCCGACAATCTCGTCCATCAGCTGATACGACTTCAGCACCGCGTCGCCCCATTCGGCAGCGAGCTTCGCGTCATACGCGGGATGTTTCGGATCGACGACGCGCCAGAAAACGTGTCCGACGCGATCGGGAAATTCGAAGCACTGCACGACCAGATCGTCGTCGCGCTGTAGTAGCGAGTTGAAGATTTTGCGCGACTGCGCAACGGTCCACTCCATGTCATCCCAGAAGATCTTTTCCGTTGCAAATCCCTCGGAAATCGCCCACGTGTCGATCTGCCAGCCGATGGTCTTGTACGGTCCATGCTCCTTCGCCAGCTGCGGAGCCCAATCGTTCGGCGCCGAGACTTTGAAGCCCGGCGGCAGATGTCGCGGATCGAAGTTGATCGGCGACAGATAGAGCTTTACCTCGGGCTGCACGGACAGCAGATGGAATCTGCTGATGCCGCGAATCTTGATCAGCGGATTGAACGGAAACACGAAGTCGACCCAGCCGGTCCACTCCCCTGCTTTCAGCGGCGGATACTTCTTCCCGCTTACTTCGATCTCGATCGAGTTGCGATCCTCGGCGATCGTGATCGTCATCGGAATCGAGATGTACGGCGGATCGCCAAAAAGTTTGTTCGGCGGTCCTTGAATCGTGGTCTGCACGACGCCTTTGTTGTCTTCGAGCTGCACGACTTCGATCGAAAATTCGTTCGTACCGCTGCGCTTGAAATCGAGCTCGGACGTGAAATAGAACGGCTTGCCGACACGGCCGGAGATATCGGGAACGCCGAGGCCGGCGAGCATGTGGCCTTCGTGATCACCGTGGCCGAAGTCCGTCGCAGGGAACGTCACCGGCACATGGACGATCGAAGCCTTCTTGCCTGCACTCGATGCGACTTCCCAGAATGGAGTGCCCTGTCGACGATTGATCACGCCGGGCCGTTTCTCCGGGATGTACTTCTGGACCACGAAGAACATTGCGCCGCCGAGCGCCAGACCGAGTCCGAGCAACACGAACCCGCCGATGCGGCGGCGACGCGCGAACAACACGATCGCGATCAACGCGAAGAGCAACGTCACGGCCGCGGCGAATGCGATCGGATTGCGCTTGCCGAGGAGGAACGGCTCGGTCGTTTCATCGAAGGCGGCGAATACCGGGAGGTACGTTTTCGGATCGCGACGGAGAAAATCGAAGATGCCGGTGCGGCCGGGGTCGATGCCGGTGCTGAACGTCGACCACGAGACCGGCGTTTGCGCGGGCGTGGTCGGTAATAGCGGCCGGAACGTGCCGTCCGCGCGCAGCTTCGCGAGGTTTGGCAGTTTGCCTTCATTCATCCAGCGCTCGGTGTACGCGGCGTCGACGCCGTCGAATCCGAGCACGATCACTTTTTCGGCGCGCGCCGCGAGAGCAAACAGGGCCACGGCCGCAAGCATTAGTCTGCGCAGCAACATGGAGCGCATGATACTGATGTTGTCGGTTCTCGGTTGTCGGTTGTCTGCACGGACCGTCCTCGGACAACCGACAACCGACAACTGAGAACCAACATCAGCGGGCACCTCTCTTGTAACGCCCGCATCAGAGGAGTAACACGATGAAAATTCGTCAGTTGATCGCGCTCGCGATCGCTATTTCGGTGGTTCTCTCGGGATGCAGCGGCGAGAAGAAAAACGGCTCCGCCAGCGCGGGCAGCGACGCGAACCGTCTCATCATCGGGCTCAAGAGCAGCCCCACCAATCTCGACCCGCGCGTCGGCAACGACAACGCCTCGGGACGCATTCACGATCTATGCTGCAGCGGCCTCATCAAGGTTACGCCGGAGCTCGACTACGCGCCGGACATCGCGACGAGCTGGGAGACGCCGGACGACAAGACCATCATCTTCAAACTCAATCCGAACGCGAAGTTCCACAACGGCAAGCCCGTCACCGCGCAGGACGTGAAGTGGACGTACGACTCGCTGATGAGCGCCGAATTCGTGACGTCAAAAAAGTCCGGCTACTCGTCCGTCGCGAGCATCGAGGCGCCGGACGCGCACACCGTGATCTTCCGTCTCAAAGAACCGAACGGCGGCATCTTCGACAATCTCACGATCGGCATCCTGCCCGAAGGCACGGACGCGAACGTCGCGAAGACAAGACCGATCGGCGCGGGAGCGTACAAAGTCGTCGGGTTCAAGACCGACGAGAGCGTGCAGCTCGAGGCGTTCGAGCAGTACCACGGCGGCGCTCCGAAAATCAAAAATGCTACGGTCCGGATCATCCCCGACATGACCACGCTGGTGCTCGAGATGCGCCGCGGCTCGGTGAATTTCGAAGTCAACCAGATCCCGTTCGAGAACGTCAGCGAATTCGAGAAGAGCGCGAAGCATCAGGTCATCAAGAAGACCGGCTCGGTGTGGCAGTACGTCGCCTTCAATCTGAAGGATCCGATTCTGTCGAAGGTGCAGGTGCGACGCGCTCTGCATCACGGCATCGATCGCCAGAAGATCGTCACCGACCTGCTCCGCGGCCATGGCGTCCCCACCGACACGATGCTCGCCGAGGGACATTGGGCGCGCGCGAGCAACCTGCCGTCGTATCCGTACGATCCGGCGCGCGCGAAGCAGCTCCTCGACGAAGCAGGCTACCCCGATCCCGACGGCGATGGTCCGCAGACCCGATTCACGCTCTCGTTCAAGACGTCGACGGATACCGAAGCCAACCTGCGCGCACAGATGATGCAGCAGATGCTGCAGCAGATCGGCGTCAAGATCGAGATTCAGACGAGCGAATTCGGCACATTTCTGGAGGACGTCGGCAAGGGCAATTTCCAGATGTACTCGCTGAGCCGTAACGGCATCGCCGATCCCGATTTCTACTACATCATTTTCTTCTCGAAGAACGTGCCGCCCGAGGGACAGAATCGCGGGTACTACAACAACCCGCGCATCGATCAGCTGATCCTCGAAGGACGTTCGACGTTCGATCGCGCGAAGCGCAAGCGCATCTACGAAAACATCCAGCGCATCGTGCAGGAAGACCTTCCGTACATCTCGCTGTATCACCAATCGAATGTAGCCATCATGGACAAGGGTCTGCAGGGCTACACGATGTATCCCGCGGGATTCTGGCTGAGCATCCCGCAAATGAGCTGGCGACCGCAGTGATCGAGTTGTCGACGGCCGTCATCCAGCTCGGTCTGGCCATTGCGTTCGGCGCCTTCGTCGGTGTCGAGCGCGAGTGGCGCCAGAAGCACGCCGGGCTCAAGACGATGGTCCTGGTCTGCCTCGGCGCCGCAACGTTCTCGATGATGACCGACACGTTCGGCCCCGGAAATGCGAATCCGGGACAAATTGCCGCGGCAGTCGTCGGCGGCATCGGGTTCATCGGCGCAGGCGTGATCATGCATCGCGGGGCGACCGTGCAGGGCGTCACGACGGCGGCGACTTTGTGGGCCGTTGCGAGCATCGGCGTCGCCGTCGGACTCGGACACAATGCCGTCGCCGCGGTGCTCACCGCGAGCATTCTGATCGTACAGTTTGTGATGCGCTGGTGCGAGCGCGCGATCGCGAATGCGCGACGCGGATCGCTGCCAGGCCGCTTCGAGTTGCGCGTCGATTGCGACGGCGAAACGTATCCGATGGTCAGCTCGGCATTGGCGCGCCATGCAGAGCTGGTCGTGCTGCGGCGCTCGATCGCGCACGGCGCGGAACATCTGCAGTTCCGCGCCGTCATCCGCGCGCCACATAGTGTCGATCTCACTCCGCTCGAAGCGGAGCTGGTCTCGCTGGCGGGCGTGCGGAAAGTGGATGTGTGGCATTTGGGCGTGGACGAGGATTAGGGAATCACCCCTCATCCGCCTTCGGCACCTTCTCCCCTCTCACGAGGGGCGAAGG
>DASYLL010000442.1:0-2783 GCA_036009605.1 Thermoanaerobaculia bacterium
GCAGCGACCTCATATCATCGTCTTCACCGCGGCCGGAAAACGCGGCGTCGACAAGATCCCGGCCTCCGCGGTCTGCAACTCCATCCTCAAGCCCTTCGATCTCGACACGTTCGTCGAGATCATCGGCGAGTGTCTCAATCGGGTGCATTCGACGAACGAATCTTCCACTCGATCTGCCGGATGATGCCGAGGAGGATGGTGGCTTCGCGGGCGTCGGGATCGGCGCGGGCGACGAGGTTGCGCAGGTCGTCGTAGATCCGATCGGGATTGTCCTCGTGGAGGAAGCCGACTTCGCGCAGCAGGTCGCGTGCGCGTTGGTGAACGCGTTCGAGCGATGCCGCGTCGGGAAGCTCGCGCGCAATCGGTGCGGGCGTGATTTGCGTCAGCTCGTAGCAGAACACGCCGACGGACTGCGCGAGGTTCATCGTGGGAAAGCGATCGTTCGTCGAGATTGCCGCGGTGTGCTGGCAGAGCATGAGCTCTTCGCGCGTGAGGCCGTGGTCTTCGCGGCCGAACACGAGAGCGAGCGTTTGATCGTCGGCGAGCGATGCGAATCGTTCCGCCAGCGTTTTTGAAGTGAACGAGACGGGACTCGTGCGGCCGCGCATCGACGTCGTGGCGACGGTGAGGTGCGCGTCGGCGACCGCGTCGTGAAGCGTCGGCGAGAAGCGTGCGGTGGCGAGAAGATCATCGGAACCGCTGGCCCACCATCCTGCAACGGGCAACAGCTCGGGATGCTCGCCGACGATCCAGAGCTCGTCGAATCCGAAGTTCTTCATGACGCGCGCGGCGGCGCCGACGTTGCCGGCTTCGCGTGGCTCGACGAGGACGATGCGGACACGCGGCATCAGCGTTCCCCTGCAGATTCAACGCTCCAGAGAGTTTCGTAGTCGAGCACCAGGCCGTTGGGACTGACGCGCAGCTCGGCGGCGAAGCCCGTCGTGGTTTTGTAGTGCACGCGATCTTCGGCAAGGCGCGTGTAGCGCTGTTCGAGCAGTTCGAGCTCGAAGCTCGGGAAGCGCAGCCACGCGGTGCGAACGTCGGCGAACTGGCCGACTTCGAGCGCGAGTCGACGGATCGGAAGAAGATTCGTAGTGGGACTGAAGTTGAGATCGACGTCGAGGCAGCCCGCGACCTGCGGCTGTTCTTCGCCGTTCATGGTCCAGACGCCGTTCGCAGCTTCGATCACGATGTCGATCTCGCGACTCCCCATCCATCCTCGGACAGTCGTGCTCCGCGTCGTCCAATCGGCGTTGCAGGTGATTGCGTAGTCGAGGCGGCACGGATCGGATTCTTCGAGAAAGGCTGCACCGCCTTCGAGACGGTGCTCGTCCTCGATCGACAGCAGACGCGCGGATTCGTGGCCGGGCCACTCGAGGCTTTTCCAGAGGATGGTTTCGATGATCGTCACGTGCGTAATTTAACGCAGGGCGTCGAGCATCGCGTCGATATGCGCTTCGGTCGTGCGCGGATTCATCATCGTGACGCGAAGGACGCGCTCGCCACGCAATACGGTCGTCGTGATCCACGCCTTGCCGCTGCGGATCAGACGCTCGCGCAAGTCGGCGGTCTGTTCATCGTCGAAACCTTTGCGGCGGAAACAGAGGATGTTCAGCTCGGGCTCGTGCACCGGCTCGAACTCCTCGGCATCGAGAAGGCGGTCATACAGATAGCGCGTCAGCGCCGTTACGCGTTCGAGCGCTTCGACAATCGGCGCCGCGCCGCGCGAGCGCAGCAGCAGCCAGAGCTTGATCGCGTCCGCGCGTTTGGAGCACTGGATCGTCATCTCGCCGAGGTTGTCGCTGCCGGCGTTGAACAAGTACGGTGCGTCGGCTTCGAATGCGCGACGCAGCCAGATGCCTTCGCGGACGAGGATCGTGCCGAGGGAGAGGGGCATCCACATCATCTTGTGAGGGTCCCAGGAGAACGAGTCGGCGCGTTCGAGACCGCGCACGAGATGCGCGAGCGATGCGCTCAGGAGCACGGACGCGCCGTGTGCAGCGTCGACATGCAACCACGTGCGGAAACGGTCGCGCAGCAATGCAATCTCGTCGAGACGATCGAAGGCGCCGGTGGCCGTCGAGCCGGCGGTGGCGACGATGGCGAGCACCGTGGCGTCCTCGCGCGCTTCGACGGCGGCGAGCGTTTCTTCGAGACCGTCGACGTCCATGCGATTCGCGTCGTCGGTCGGCACTTTCAGGACGTCGACAGCGGGGATGCCCATGATCGCGGCGGCGCGTGCGATCGAATAGTGCGCGTCGCGCGATGCGATCACGATCGGACGCTTGCCCGCGTTCGAGGCGTCGGCGTTCCAGCGTGCGCGCGCGGCGAGGAGGCCGGTGAGATTCGCAGCGGAGCCGCCGGAGACCGCGGTGCCTTCGGAGGTTTCGGGATAGCCGGCGAGATTCGCGAGCCAGCGCACGATCTCTTTCTCGATGACCGTTCCGATCGGGCTCATCTCCCAAACGGCGGTCGAGTTGTTCGTGACCGAGATCAGCAGATCCGCGAGCGCGGATTCGAAAAATGGCGGGCAGACCTGATGGCCCATGTACGACGGGTGATGCAGTTGGATCGAGTGCCGCGCGACGAGCTGCGCGAGCACGAGTGGATCTTCGGATTCCTGATCGAGGCGCACGCGCTCGCGAAGCGCGGTGGCGGGCCACTCGACGACGGGACGCTCTTCGATCCGCTCGACGTGATCGAAGAGAAGGTCGACGAGATCGTGAGCGAACTTGCGCGAATCGGTCATGCGGCCGCGGGATTTTAATCCGTTTGGAGTGCGG
>DASYLL010000443.1:0-3675 GCA_036009605.1 Thermoanaerobaculia bacterium
TCGATCTCGGCCCGACGATCCCCGACGTCATCACGACGTTCAACGCCGACGTCGACAACGAAACCTGCCTTGGCGCGCAGAACTGGTACTACGGTCTCGACGGCCAGCACGGCATCCATTCGGACTTGTATGTCGTCGTGCTGCACGAGCTCGCGCACGGATTCGGCGTCTCCGGCGCCACGCGCGCGCCGGGCTTCCGCGACTTGACGCCTGCCGTCTTCGACACGCTGATTCTCGACCGTACGGCCGGCCTGCGCTGGGATCAGATGACCCAGCAGCAGCGCGATGTCTCGCTCCTCAACACGGGCAACGTCGTGTGGGACGGTCCGAACACCAGGGCATTCATCAGCCGCTATCTGCAGCCGACGACCACGCTGACGGTGACCGAGCCGGCGATCGTCGCGCGCAACTACGACATCGGTACCGCGACCTTCGGACCGGTCGTCAGCCGTTCCGCGATCTCGGGTCGCATCGTGCGCGCTCTCGATGACGTAACCACCGACGGACCGACCACGTTCGATGGCTGCACGCCGTTCACGAATGCCGCTGCGATCAACGGCAACGTCGCGATGATCGATCGCGGCAACTGCACGTTCGTGAGCAAGGCGCTCAACGCGCAGGCCGCCGGTGCGATCGGCGTGGTGATCGTCGACAACCAGCGCTCGACCTGCCAGGCGCCGTCAATGGGCGGCGATTCGGCCGACGTCAGAATTCCGATCGTCAGCATTTCGCCAACCGATGGCGACGCGCTGAAGACGCAGCTCACGGCCGGCGCTTCCGTTCGCGGATCGCTGCGCAATGATCCGAGCCAGCTCGCGGGAGCGTCGCAGGAAGGCCAGATGCGCCTGTACGCGCCGTGTACGGACGAACCGGGCTCGTCGATCCATCACTGGGACGTCATCGCGTTCCCGAATCTGTTGATGGAGCCCGCGATCAACGGCGACCTGCTGCACGGCGTCGATCTCACGCAGTATCAGCTGATGGACATGGGCTGGTCGCTCCCGGCGAAATCGGGACGTCGCGCTCTCATCCGCAAGTGAACTGACGGAACGGCGGGCTCTCCGCCCGCCGTTCTACTTCTCCAGTACAATCCCCCGCTGCGCGCAGCCCTCGCGCGCGATTTCTGCGAAACGGAGACTCACCACATGCGGATCGGCGTTCCGACCGAGATCAAAGACAACGAATATCGCGTGGGCATGACCCCTGCCGGCGCACGCGACCTCACCTCCGACGGCCACGAAGTGCTCGTGCAGAAGGGCGCCGGCAACGGCAGCGGCTTCGGCGATGAAGAGTACGAAGCGGCCGGCGCAAAGATCCTTCCCGATGCCGACGCGGTCTACGAAGCGGCGGACATGATCGTGAAGGTCAAAGAGCCGATCGAGGCCGATCTGAAGCGGCTCAAAGAAGGTCAGCTCCTCTTCACGTATCTGCACCTCGCGCCGGTTCCGCAGCTCACCGAGGAACTGCTGAAGAAGCAGATCATCGGCGTCGCGTACGAGACGATCACCGACGATCGCAAGCGCACGCTTCCGCTGCTCACGCCGATGTCGGAAGTCGCGGGCCGCATGTCCGTACACGTCGGCGCGTACTACCTGCACAAGCCGAATGGCGGCCGCGGTGTGCTTCTCGGCGGCGTACCGGGAACGTTGCCCGCGGACGTTGTGATCATCGGCGGCGGTGTCGTCGGTCTGAACGCCGCGAAGATGGCCGTCGGCCTCGGCGCGCGCGTCACGATCCTCGACCTCAGCCTCGATCGTCTCCGTTACCTCGACGACGTCTTCCTCGGCGCCGTGCAGACGCTCGCGTCCAGCCGCGCGCACATCGAAGACGCCGTTCGCAGCGCTGACCTGCTCATCGGCGGCGTGCTGATTCCGGGCGCCGCTGCGCCGAAGCTCGTCACGCGCGCCATGATCGGCCAGATGAAGAAAGGCTCCGTCATCGTCGACGTCGCCATCGATCAGGGCGGCTGCGTCGAGACCGCGCATGCGACGACGCACTCGAACCCCGTCTATGAAGTCGACGGCGTCGTTCACTATTGCGTCGCCAACATGCCCGGCGCCGTGCCGCGCACCTCCACGATCGCGCTCACGAACGCCACGCTCCCCTACACCCGCAAGCTCGCCAACCTCGGCTTCGAAAAAGCCGTGCGCAGTGATGCTGGTCTCGCCGAAGGCGTGAACGTCTACAAAGGCGAGATCACGTACGAAGCGGTGGCCACGAGTCAGGGACGGAAGTACACGCCGCTGTCCGAATTGCTCTGAATCGGTTGGCGGTTGGCGTCTCCCGCCAACCGCCACTTTGCATGACCACGATCCGCGTCTCGCTTCTCCGCGAAGGCACGCTGCGACAGGCAGGCGTCGAGTTGATCGACGAGTGGCGACGCGAATCCGATGACAAGCTCTGGGTCGACATCCTCGATCCCGTGCAGGAGATCATCGAGCCGCTGCTCGAGGAGCGTTTCGGATTCCACGAGCTCGCGGCGGAAGACACGCTCTCCGCGACGACGCTGCCGAAATACGACTCGTTTCCGACCTACGACTTCTTCATCTTTCGCACGGTCGACGTCAACGTTTCCGAGCACGCCGCGGAGACGTTCAAAATCGCAGCGTTCCTCGGTCGCAACTTTCTCTTCACCGTCCATCGCCGAGTCGTCGTGGCCATCGACGACGTCTTTCATCGCCTGCCGGGCGATCGCCGCATCATCGAGAGTGGCGCGGACTTTCTCCTGTACACGATCGTCGATGAGATGGTCGATGCGCACTTCCCGCTGCTCGAAACGATCGAAGAAGCGGTCGACGATCTGCAGGATCGCATCTTCGAATATGCAGAGCCATCGCACCTCGACGAGCTGCTGCATCTCAAACGCGACATCAACGTCCTGCGCCGCCACTCCCTCCCGCAGCGCGAGCTGCTGAATCAGATCTCGCGCGGCGACGCGAAGTTCATCCAGGGCCAGCACCTCATCTACTTCCGCGACGTGTACGACCACATGTTCCGCATCAGCGAGACCATCGACGTCGACCGCGAACAGATGACCGCGACGATGGAGGCCTACCTCTCCGTCGTTGCGAACCGCACGAACGACATCATGAAAGTGCTGACCATCTTCTCGGCACTCATGCTCCCGTTGACGCTCATCGCGGGCATCTACGGCATGAACTTCAACCACATGCCTGAGATCAAATGGATCTACGGCTATCCCTTCGCCCTCGGCCTCATGCTCGGCACCGCCGTCCTCCTCCTGTTCTTCTTCTGGTGGAAAGGCTGGATCGGATGGCCCCGCAGACGCCCGCGTTTCCGGGTGTGAGGGAACTCCGAGGTACACTTTTCTCGCGATGGATGCTGAGCTGAAACGGCTGATCGAAGAGAGCGGGGCGGAAACGCGCCGGCACATGGATGTCGTGGCGGAGACGCTTCGGCTGGAGATGCGCGGAGAGTTCGCGTCGTTCCGTCAGGAAACGCGCGGAGAGTTCGCGGCGGTTCGGCAGGAGACGCGCGAGGAGTTCGCGTCGTTCCGTCAGGAAACGCGCGAGGAGTTCGCGGCGGTTCGGCAGGAGACGCGCGAGCAACTCGTTCTCTTGGACACGAGCCTGCGAAACGAATTGACACTCATGGGCACGAGCCTCCGCAACGAGTTCACTCTCATGGGCACGAGCCTCCATAACGAGTTCACCA
>DASYLL010000444.1:0-4381 GCA_036009605.1 Thermoanaerobaculia bacterium
GGAGCGCAGTGGAGCATGATCTGCACGGCCATCAACCTCAGGCAACTGATCGCCTTTTACATCTCCGGACTCGCACCCGCGCCCGCGTAAGGCGCATTCGGGTTAGTCGCGGGTTGGCCGTCGACCGGTTGTTCGGAGAACAACCTCCTTCACTCCACTGCGCTCACTTCCCCCAAAATTGTTTCAAACCAGCTCCGCAGTGTTTTGAGACGGCCTCCTGCGGCTGCCGCACTCCAAACCGGTCATCGTCGCATGAGATAGAAGCCTGAACGTTCTCCGGCTCGGCACGTTTCGATTCTCACGTTTCCTCCCGGAGTCGCGATTCCTCGACCAACGATCGCGAGCTGCGCGGTGGCCACCTCCGCGTGCAACCGCTCATCCACCCACACCCGCGTGGGACCCCATGGCGCAAGCTCGTACCGGCCGGGTGAGAGCGTGCGCGAGAACGTCGTGCAGCGTGCGCCGCGGTTCACGCGATCGGCATCGACGAAGCCTTCGATGCCCGGCGCGATGCGTGGATAGCCGGGCCAGTCGGTGATGAAGGCATCGCTCGGCTTCACGCGCAGCAGCACGTTGTAGCCGTCGTAAATGCGCTCGAAGCGCGGATCGTTCTGCACGCGTGCGGAAAAAGTGGGGGGCGTTTCCCAGCGCGCGTAGGCGATGTAGTCGCTGTCGAGCACACGATGCGCGGCGAAGGCGATGTCGGGGTCGGCGCCGTCAAACATGAGGCGCTGCGTCCAGTACTCGCGCGGATGCGGGACGGCCATGAACACGGGATCGAGCACGTTCAGATAGCGACCCTGCGGCGCGAAGAAAACGTATGCGTCGGTGGCACCCCAGCGCGCGGCGATCTTCGCGTTTGCGGGAACGCGTGCTGCGAATGCGGCGTAGTCGCGTTCGACGTCGGGTGGCATGCGTGTTTCGAGGAACTGCGCGGTGCGCATCGCGAACGGCGCGCTGGCGGCAATCGCGATGATGGCCACCGCCGCGATGAGAATGCGACGGCGCACGAGCTCCGCGCATGCGTAGGCGAGCGTCAACGTTGCGATGGGGAAGAAGTACGTCGACATCCGCTCCATCATCAATTGCAGGACGAGGAACACGGCAGTCATCGACGCGAAGATCACCGTTGCGCGCGATGGTTTCTGTCGCGATCGCACGAGCAGCGCGATTGCAACAATGGCGGCGATCCACCATCCGGCGTTGTGCAGAAAGAGATTTGCCAGTCGCGGCGCCTGAATTTCCGCGCCGACGTCGAGGATGCTCTTCATCTGCAGGAACTTCACGTTCTGCAGAAACCAGATGTGGAGGTTGTCCGGAAAGTGCGGATGGAGCAGCAGGCCTGCGCCGATTCCGCCGAACGTGGCGGCGCACTCTGTCACCCCGAGCTCACGCTCGGGATGACAGAAGAAGCGCGTGGCGAGCATCCACAGCACGGCCATCGTGGCGAGCACGTGAAACGCGGTGTGGCTGAGCGTCAGCGCGAAACTCAGCAGCGCGATCAGCAGCAGCTTTCGACGCACGGTCGCCGCCGCAATCATGAGAAACAAAATCAGCGACAGAAACTCCGGCCTCAATCGAATGGACCGGACCCAGAAATACGGCGCCGTCAGATAGAGCAGCGGTGCGAGCAGCGCGCCCCACGGTCCGAGCGCGTCGATGGCCAGCCAGGCGATCACGCCTGCGACGGCGGCGTTCGACAACGCGATCGCCAGTCGTCCGCCCGTCGTGGCGTCACCGCGCGTGAACGGCATCAGCAGAACGTGGAAGAGGATCTCCTTGTCGCCGAATCCCTCGTGCATCGCGCTGAAACGCGGCCAGGGCAGGCGATCGACGAGACGGCCTTCGTCCGCGAACAGGCGCGCGACGGCAAGGTGATAGTACGAATCGGTGTCGGGGAGTGACGGCAGTTCGAAGAGTGCGTGCGCGGAGACGAAAAACGTGACGATCGCGATCGCGGCCGCCAGCACCGCGCGGCGGCGAATCACCTACAACTTCTCCACGATGTCGCCCAACAGATACGCATCGTAGTCGTCGCCGCGGTACGGCGCGAGGGCGAGCGCCGGCGCCAGCGTTTTCGTCGAGAGCCGCTCGTACATCTCGCGTACGCTCTCCTTCTTCTTCGCCAGCACGTCCGCGGTCAGCTCGCCCTTCAATGAAAACAGTCTCTGAAAATCGCCGCGCGGCAAACGCAGAGGACGACGTACATCGTCCGAGCGCGGATCCCATTCGCCGATCAGTACCTCGTCCTCGAGATCGAGCGAATGTGTTTTCACGCAGATCACGATCTCGGCTTCGAGTGCGCGTTCGGTCGTCTTCATGTCGGCCGGTTGCGGTACGCCTTTCCAGGCGCCGGACGATTCGCGGCGGCGATTGAAATCCTGGCGCAGGAGCATCACGAACGACTCCTGCGACTCCATCGGTACGACCTCGTCTGCTTCACCGGGACCGAACGGCACGAGCTCGCCGACGTCGATGTTGTCGAGACCCTTCAGCGCCACGTTGCCGATGAGTCGCGTGCCGACGAGCTCCACGCCGTTCACGTTCGGTGCGAAGGCGACGTAGTTGCCCCATTCGGTCTTCACGCGGAACAGTTGCGTGCCTTCATCCGCGAGCTCGTTCGACAGCTCGTGCAGCAGCGCCATCGACGCCACGATGCCTTCGTTGACGAGGTGATTGTTCGCGTCGAGATACGCGTAGTACTCGCGCGCCTGCTCCTTGTGATCGATGACGTCGACGCCGCGCGCGAGCGGTGCGAAGAACTGCTGCACGTTGGCCTGCTCGTAGCCGTGCGCGATCAGGAACTCGGCGATCTCCTCGATCTCCCGATTCGCTTTGCCGGTCGTCAGACGCGACAGCTCGACGATGCCGGGGCCGTAGAACTCGGTGATGCGCTCGTTCGAATCGAACGACGTCTTCATCGGCAGCAGGCGGTAGTAGCCGTAATTCAAGCCGACGCGCAGACCTTTGTTGAACGCGAATCCTTTGCGCCGCATCTCGGCGTAGAAGCGCTGGATCTCGATGCCGGCGCGCACGAGACGCAGCGCACGGCGGGTCGTGTAGAACGCGCCGTCGCCGAGGAACTTTTCGAACTGGAGGAGGTGGCGCTCGGCGATGCTGTCGAGCTTGCGCTGGAACATCAGCATCTGGCGATACGAGCGCATCTCCTCCTTGCCGCCGCCGCGCCGGATGTTGCCGAGCGTCTCCGAGAACGCGGAGATGTCGTAGATCATCCCGAAGCGGTGCACCATCGGATCGAGCACTCCGGAGCGGCCGAAATCCATCGGCCGCGTCGAGCGCGAGTAGGTCATGCCGGTGCGGCGATCGGCGGACACGATCTGTCCGTCGGGCATCGTCGTCATCCAGGTGATGCCGCGCCGCAGTTGATTGAGGACTGCGAATTCGCGAACGCGGCGCGCGATCAGCTGAAACTGCTCACGTTCTTCGCGCGACACCGCGTTCTGCGCCGCGGGATGATCGAAGAGATACGTTTCGAATCGCGGATCGAGCAGCAGCGCGAGCGGGACGCCATTGTCGGCGCTGACGCCGAACAGCGGCAGCGCCGCGCGAAACGTCCGTTCTTTCTGCAGCAACTCGTTCGCCGTGATGCGCAGGCGCTCGAACGAATCACGAAAGCTCGGAAAATCGCGACGGAGATAGCCGGTGACGAAGTTGCGCAGCTCGCGCAGATCGGGTCCGATGAACTCCTCGGTGAGAATGAGCACGTCGTCCTGCAGCAATCGGAAGAACTGTAGCGCGCGTTGTTCCTCGCCTTCGAGGAGTGGCGCGCTGCGAGTGGCGAGCAAAGCCATCTGCTCGCGTGTCTCGCTGACCCAGCGGCCGAAGATCCGATACTTCAAGGTGTCGCCGAGGGCGCGGCCGGTTTGGGAGTCGAGGGCGCTGATGCGGCGGGGGATGTTCGAGAAATGCCGCGCGAGATCCATCGAATGCGCGAGCCAGAACACCGCGTGATAGTCGGTGAGCACGTTCGAGACGAGCGCGTTCTCCGCGACTTTCATGAGCTGCGTGACGTACGCGCCCATCGCCGCCTGCGACTTCTCCTTCGACGTCGCCCGATTCACCTGACACGCCGTCTCCTCGGTCAGCCACCGATCGAACTTCGTATCGAGCTCTTTCATCACCAGAGCTTCGGCGACGGGGAAGCCGAGGACGGGAGGTTGCGTCTCGTCGGCGGGGAAGATCTTGTAGGGCTCGGGCAGGAGACCGTCGGGACGCGGGAAAAGCTCGCGCAACGTCCGCTCCAGATCGTTCGGGAGAAGGAACGTCGTCGCGTCGGGGCGCGTCGCGAGATAGGCGATGAGAGACTTCATGCGCTGGGAACCCGGGCGGGAAGTATACGGCGGCCCCGCCGGGCCAATTC
>DASYLL010000445.1:0-22145 GCA_036009605.1 Thermoanaerobaculia bacterium
GGGCGGCGTCTTGGTGATGAAGGTGAAGGTACGGTCGGAGAAGACGGTGATCACCACCGGGATGATCAGACCCTGCTGTCCCTGCGTACGCGCGTTGAACGTCTTGCAGAACTCCATGATGTTCACGCCGTGCTGGCCGAGTGCGGGGCCGACCGGCGGGGCCGGAGTGGCAGCGCCCGCGGGGATCTGCAGTTTGATGTAACCCGTTACTTTTTTCGCCATCGTAAATCCCTTGTGGTAATCAGTCGCGCCAAAGCAGCGCGTTATTCATGAACGTTTTATCGTGACTTCTGCGGAGCGCCGGTGCCACCGCCGCCCTGCTCTTCGGACGGATCGAAGCGCGCCACCTGCAGGAAGTCGAGCTCCACGGGCGTGGAACGACCGAAGATCGTGACCATGACCTTCAGCGTATTGCGGTCGAGATTGACCTCTTCCACGACGCCGGTGAAGTTCGTGAACGGGCCGTCGATGATGCGGACGTGCTCGCCGTGCTCGTAGACGTGCTTGGGTTTCGGCTTTTCCTTGGTCGTGACCACCTGCGTCAGGATCTGGTCGACTTCCTCGGGCGTCAGCGGCGTCGGCTTCTTGCCGGTGCCGACGAAGCCGGTGACCTTGGGAGTGTTCTTGACGAGGTGCCAGGCGTCGTCGGCCATGTCCATCTCGATGAGGATGTAGCCCGGGAAGAACTTGCGCTGGACTTCACGCTTCTTCCCGCCCTTCATCTCCACGAGCGTTTCGGTCGGGATCTTGATCTCGCCGAATTTCTCGCGCATGCCGAGGGCTTCGATTCGCTGAGTGAGGTTTTCCCGCACCCGCTCCTCGAAACCGGAGTAGGTATGCACGATGTACCACTGCTTCTGGCCGGCCGCTTCAACCATTGATTATGTGCTCGCCCCGAACCTGGTAAAGAGGAAGTCGATCGCCTTGTAGAAGACCACATCGCATCCCCACAGGAAGAGAGCGAACACGATGGTCGCCACGATGACGACGGCCGTCGTGCCGACGACTTCATTGCGAGTCGGCCAGGTGACCTTCTTCATCTCGGACGCCGTGTCGCGGAAGAACTCCTTCGTGGAGAGCCACCACTGTTTGGGCTTCGAGACGACTGCACTTTCCTGCTGTTTGACTACCTCTGCCATTGATTACCCCGGAGTGACAAGCGACGACTGATCAGAGGACTTCCGTCCTGATCAGTCGTCGGTAGCGTCACCTGCGTGAATTTGGCAGGCCAAGAGGGACTTGAACCCCCAACCTGCGGTTTTGGAGACCGCTGCTCTGCCAATTGAGCTATTGGCCTGCAGTTGCCGCAAACTGCCGAGAAGGCAGGGCCTTCTCGTTTAATTCCCTATTTGGTTTCGCGATGAACGGTCCGCTTCCGATCGTGGCGGCAGAATTTCTTCAGCTCCAGCTTCTCGGTCATGGTCTTCTTGTTCTTCGTCGTCGTGTAGTTGCGCCGTTTGCACTCGGTGCACTGGAGCGTGATGATCTCGCGCGTTGCCGCCATTTGCTTACCCCGTGAAGAAAGTCTGTGGAGCCCTCGACCAGATTTGAACTGGTGACCCCGTCCTTACCAAGGACGTGCTCTACCCCTGAGCTACGAGGGCACATCGATTACTACGCAACATGGAGCGGGAGACGGGACTCGAACCCGCGACCAACAGCTTGGAAGGCTGTGACTCTACCAACTGAGTTACTCCCGCGGAAATTGGTGGAGAGTGGAGGATTCGAACCTCCGTAGGGCAAGGCCCGGCAGATTTACAGTCTGCTGCTTTTGACCGCTCAGCCAACTCTCCCCGAGTCATGAGTCTTGTTCGTTGCTTCTGGAGCTGGCGACGGGACTCGAACCCGCGACCTGCTGATTACAAATCAGCTGCTCTACCAACTGAGCTATGCCAGCACCAATTTCCGATTAATTCACTGATTTCAAAGACACAATCAGCCTGTCACGAAGAGCTTTGGGTGAGCGTCTTACGGCGGCGGCCGAGGAACTGCGGGTTATAGCAGAGTGCGTAACGGCACGCAAGCAGGACCTATTCCTCTGCGTTCAGGAGGATTCGGAGCATCCGCTCGCGCTGCAGGAAGAACTGCCGCATCACCTGAAAGTGCTCTGTTTCCTCGTAGTTGACCCGCCGCAGCTCCCCTTCGACGATCTCCAGAATCTGCGCGCCGGGATACGCCATGAGGATCGGAGAGTGCGTCGCGATGATCAACTGCGAGGCATCGCCGACGAGCTCGTGCATGCGCGTCAGCATCGCCATTTGCCGCGTAGGAGAAAGTGCAGCCTCGGGCTCGTCGAAGATGTAGAGCCCGCCGCCGAGAAGGCGGTCATTGAGGAGCGTGAAGAACGCTTCGCCATGCGACATCTCGTGCAGCGATCGTCCGCCGTAGTACGACGCCAGCTGCCGCTGATCGATTTCCGTCGCGACGTTGAAGAAGCTCTCCGCACGCAGAAAGTAGCCGTCAGTCGGCCGCTTGTGTCCGCGGACGACGTGCATCAATGGATAGAGCGGCGACGTTTCCGCGCGCGTCTCGAAGTTGAAGTTCTTCGAGCCGCCTTCGGGATTGAAGCCGCACGCAATCGCGATCGCTTCGATCAGCGTCGACTTGCCCGAACCGTTCTCGCCGATGAGAAACGTGACCGGCGCGTCGAACACGAGCTCTTCGAAATTGCGCACCACCGGCAGATTGAACGGATAGTCGTCGAACGATGCGACGTCCTCGCGTTTCAACTCGACGCTGCGGATGAACAGCGGATGCCCGTTCACGGCCGTGTCTGCCGCACGACCTCGTAACACAGCACTGCAGTAGCCGCCGCGACGTTGAGGGAGTCGACGTGGCCGAACATCGGAATCCCAACCGTGCGATCGCAGTGCTCGAGCACGATGCGACGCACGCCCTTGCCTTCGCTGCCGAGGACGAGCGCGACCTTGCCGGTGAAGTCGATCTTGTCCACACGATCGCCGTCTGCCGCGGCCGCGTAAACCCAATACCCCTGCTCCTTGAGCAGCTCGATCGAGCGCGCGAGGTTCGTCACCTGCGCGACCGCAACCCATTGCGACGCGCCAGCGGAAGCCTTCACCGCACCGGGGGTCAGACCCACGCTTTCATGCTCGGGCGTGACGACGAGGTCGACGCCGAATCCATCCGCGACGCGCAGGATCGCACCGAAATTCTGCGGATCGGTGATGCCGTCGAGGATCAGCACGAACTTCGTTTCCTCGCGCATGACCGTGTCGTGGAAGTCGGCGTAGACCGTATCCGTGACTTCGGCAACGACGCCGTTGTGTACGCCGCGTCCCGCGAGTTTCGAGATCTCGTTCGTGGAGAGCACGCGGATCGTGACGTTCGCCTGCTCCGCGGCGGCGATGAGTTTCTGCATCCGATCGCGCTGCTCGCGCGTGATGCCGACGTAACGCACGCGATCGGGATTCGCGCGGATGGCTTCGAGGACGGGGTTCGCTCCATAGACGATCATTTCGTTGTCATACCTTCCGCAAGCCGTTTCGCAAGTCCCGGTCCTTCATAAACGAACCCCGTATACACCTGAACGAGATCCGCGCCCGCCGCGATCTTCGCGCGCGCATCCGCGGGCGTGAACACGCCGCCGACTCCGATCAACGGATATCCGGCGCCGACGCTTTCACGAACCTTCGCGAGCACCGACGTCGATTTCGACAGCAACGGTTTCCCCGAGAGCCCACCTGCTTCGTTCATGCCCGGCATGCGATCGAGGGTCGTGTTCGTGCAGATCATGCCGTCCGCGAGTCGCATGCAGACGTCGGCGATCTCGCGGATCTGCGCATCATCGAGATCGGGCGCGATCTTCACGAGCACCGGTCCCGTGCGCACGGAGCGCACTGCATTCAATAGTTCTTCGAGATGCTCGGGCCGCTGCAGATCGCGCAGTCCCGGCGTGTTGGGTGAGGAGAGATTGAGCACCGCCGCGTCCGCATGCGGAGCCACACGTCGATAGCACTCGACATACGCCTCGGTCGCGCCTTCGAGCGGCACATCGCGATTCTTTCCGACGTTCACGAACAGCGGCACCGTTCGTTCCCGATTCTTCAATCGCGCGGCGACGGCATCCGCGCCTTCGTTGTTGAAACCGAGCCGATTGATGAGCGCTTTATGCTCGGGATAGCGAAACATCCGCGGCTTCGGATTGCCCGGTTGCGGCTTCAACGTCACCGTCCCGACTTCAATGAATCCAAACCCGAGCGCCGCGAGGAACGGCATCATCGTCGCGTTCTTGTCGAAGCCGCCCGCGATGCCGATCAGCGAACGAAACTGCATCCCCATCAACGTTTTCGCAGCAGAAACAGGCGGTCGATACGCATGCTCGATTGCGCGCAGCACGATCGGAATCTGCTGCAACTGCTCGATCTGGCGCGCCGTGAATTCATGCGCCGCCTCGGCATCGAGCCGGAAGAGCAGCCGGCGCAGCAGCGGATAAATCACGACAGAATTCGCTCGACGCGCGCCAGCGGCGACAACACACGCTCATCGCGCTCGCTCGCGTGACGCAACAGCGGAATCGAGCGCACGAGCTCGGGGCCGTGCTCGAGTCCCGTGATCGCCAGACGCAGCGGCATGAAGAGCGTCTTGCCCTTCGTGCCGGTCGCGGTCTTCAATCGCTCGACCATCGCCTTGTAGCTCTCTTCATCCGTCGGCGTGCCGTTCGTGCGCAACTCTTCCGCGAGTTTCTCAGTGAACGCGCGTTCGATCTCCGGCGGCGTGTATTCGAGAACGAACCGCAGCGCTTCTTCGAATTGCGTGAGGCGATGCACGCTCGTCTTCACGACGTCGATTCCCTCTTCGAGCCACGGCACATCGAAGAACTTGCGCACGAGCGGCGCGAGCTCGCTCGCACTCATCGCGTGAATGTACTGGCCGTTCAGCCAGTCGAATTTCTGCGGATCGAACACCGCAGGCGCCGCGTTCACGCGATCGAGCGAGAACTTCTCGATCGCATACTCGCGCGAGAACACATCGAGTCCGTCGGGCGACGACCAGCCGAGGAGCGTCAGGTAATTCACCATCGCGTCCGGCAGGAATCCATCTTCTGCATAAGCAGAAACCGATGTCGCGCCATGACGCTTCGACAGCTTCGTGCGGTCCTGCCCGAGGATCAGCGAGACGTGCGCGAACTTCGGCACGTCCCAGCCCATTGCGCGATAGATCAGCACCTGGCGGTGCGTATTCGTCAAATGCTCCTCGGCACGAATGACGTCCGTGATCTCCATGTCGTGATCGTCGACCACGACGCAGAAGTTGTACGTCGGCAGACCATCGGAGCGCACGACGATGAAATCGCCGAGCGACTCTTTGCGCCACGTCACCTCGCCGCGAATCTGATCGTCGATCGTGACGTCGCCATCTTCGGGCACATGAAAACGAATCGCGTGCGGCGCATCGGGGCTCTCTACGGCAGGGCGCCGATTGATCCAGCACTTGAGGTCGTAATGCGGCGGACGGCCATCCACCTCTGCCTGTTTGCGTTTCGCCTCGAGCTCTTCCTCGGAGCAATAGCAGCGATACGCAACCTCGCGCTCGATCAGTTCGTTCGCGACGCGGTTGTAAATGGCGACGCGCTCGCTCTGCCGATACGGTGGATGCGGGCCGCCGACATTGGGACCTTCGTCCCAGTCGAGACCAAGCCAGCGCAGATCCCCGAGAACCATGTCCTCGGATTCACGCGTCGAGCGTGCCTGGTCCGTGTCTTCGACGCGGATGAGGAACGTACCGCCGTGATGGCGCGCGAAGAGCCAGTTGAAGATCGCGGTGCGCGCGCCACCGACGTGCAGATGGCCTGTAGGGGATGGGGCGAATCGAACTCTAACCACGGGCGGAGTCTATCTCGACCAGAACGATCGCCATCGCACAGATGCCTTCGCCGCGGCCGATGAAGCCGAGGTGATCCGTCGTCGTGGCTTTCACGTTCACGTGGCCTTGCGGAAGATTCAGCAGATGCGCGATGGACGTGATCATCGCGTCGCGATGGGGCGAGAGCTTCGGTTGCTGCGCGATGATCGTGACGTCGAGATTCGAAATCTCCGCGTCCATCTCATCAAGGATCCGTTTCGCTTCACGCACGAACGTCGACGAATCGGCATTGCGCCAGCGTTCATCCGTCGACGGAAAGTAATGGCCGATGTCGCCTGCGCCTGCAGCGCCGAGGAGCGCGTCGGTGATTGCGTGCAGAACCGCATCCGCGTCCGAGTGTCCGGCGAGCCCGCCCGTATCGGAGATGCGCACGCCGCCGAGGATCAGGGGGCGATCAGGCACGAACGGATGAATGTCCACGCCCTGACCGATGCGATTCACGACGTCTGACTCCATTGCTGGAGATACGACTCCGCGATGACGAGATCTTCGGGAACGGTGATCTTGAGATTGCGCGGATCGCCCGGAATGGCTTTCACCGTGTATCCGAATCGCGCCGCGAGTCCCGCTTCGTCCGTGCCTTCGATTCCTTCGCTTTGCGCGCGCGTGAGAATGTCGCGCAGGATCTCCGCGCGAAACGCCTGCGGCGTCTGCGCTGCCGCGAGCATCGAACGATCGAGCGTGTCCGCGACGAACGCTTCGCTGTTCATCACGTGAATCGTGTCCGTGACCGGAACCACAGGAACCGCCGCGCCAAACTCACGCGCAGCCGCGATGACCGTGTGAAACGTGGTCTCGCTGAATAGAGGACGCGCGGCGTCATGCACCGCGATCAACTCCGCGTCGCCGACTTCCGCGAGCCCGCGAATCACCGACTGCTGCCGCGTTTCGCCGCCCGCGACCCACACCACGCGATCGCCGTTCTTCACGCTCGCGAGCAGCATCTCCGCGACCGGCACGATCACGCGCGAGACGTTCATGTCGAGCAGAAATCGCTCGATCACGTGCTGCACGAGCGGCTTTCCCGCGAGCAGCTGGAACTGCTTCGGCAACTGGCCGCCGAAGCGGGAGCCGGTGCCGGCGGCGGGGATGATGACGGCGACGGTCATGAGCAGGAATTGAAAATTGAAGATTGAAAATTGAAAAATCGGACGGATCTGAGCTCACTCATATTGTTCCATTCTCAATTTTCAATTGCGGCATGAGGCGCCGCATCAGACGGCCATGATGTCCTGCTCTTTGTGTTTCAGGACCGAGGCCACTTCATCGATGTGCTTGTCGGTCAGCTTCTGAATATCGCCGATCGCGCGCATCTCATCGTCCTCGGAGATCTCGCTGTTCTTCAGCATTTTCTTGAGCTTGTCGTTGCCGTCGCGACGAACCTGGCGGATCGCGGTGCGCGATTCTTCAGCCATCACGTGAGCCTTCTTCACGAGATCTTTGCGACGCTCTTCGGTGAGCATCGGGACGGGAACGCGAATGACTTTCCCATCCGAGGCGGGATTGAGTCCGAGGTCGGCGTTGCGGATGGCTTTCTCGATCGCGCCGACCATCGATTTGTCCCACGGCTCGATCACGAGTAACGCGGCCTCGGGGACCTTGATGCTCGCGGCCTGCGCGAGCGGCGTCGGCGTGCCGTAGTAGTCGATGGTGATGCCGTCGAGCATGGCGGCGTTCGCGCGGCCGGTGCGCAGAGTCTTGAAATGCGCATGCAGCACTTCGATCGCGCTATGCATGCGGTGCTGCACATCTTCCATCACATAAGGTATCGGCATTGGTGACTCCGTTTACACCACGTCGTCGGTGACGATCGAGCCGACGTCCTCGCCGAGGAGCGCCCGCTTGATGTTGCCCTTCTCACGCAGCGAAAAAATGTAGATGGGGATGGAGCTCCCGCGCGCCAGATCGATGGCCGCGGCGTCCATGACTTCGAGGCGTTCCGCGAGCACGCGTTGATACGTGACGTGCGGCAGGCGCACAGCGTTCGGATCTTTCTGCGGATCGGCGGTGTAGATGCCGTCGACTTTCGTCGCTTTGAAAATGATGTCGCACTTGAGCTCCGCGGCGCGCAATGCGGCGGCGGAGTCGGTGGTGAAGAACGGATTGCCGGTGCCGGCGGCGCAGATCACGATGCGGCCTTTTTCGAGATGGCGCATCGCGCGGCGGCGGATGAACGGCTCCGCAACCTCGGACATCGTGATCGCGCTCGTAATCCGCGTGGGGATGTTGCGGCGCTCGAGCGCGTCCTGCAATGCGATGGCGTTGATCACCGTAGCGAGCATGCCCATGTGATCGCCGGCGACGCGATCGATGCCTTCGGTTGCTGCGGTGACGCCGCGGAAGATGTTGCCGCCGCCGATGACGATCGCGATCTCGACGCCCAGTTGATGCACTTCCACGAGCTCGTCGGCGATGGTCGCCAGGACATCCGCGTCGATGCCGGTGCGTCGCCCGCCCATCAGGGCCTCACCGGAGAGTTTGAGAAGGATGCGCTTGAATTTCGGGGCAGCGTCGGTGCTCGGGGCGTCGGTCATGCGAGGCGGTTTATACCATGCGTCCAACGGGTGGAGGCGGCGGTCCGTATCACGTTCACTATGCGAAAAGCCCTCTTTCCTGCCCTGCTGCTCCTGGCCCTGACGGATGTGCTCCACGCCGGGACGATCACGCGCGTCGGATCGCTCGGCGTTCTGGGGCAGGGAGGAACGATGACGGCACTGCACGACGGCCGTGTCCTGGTGGTCGGCGGTCCGCCCTCGCGGCGAATTGAGATTTTCGACCCGGGGTCTGGCCAGACGACGGTCGCCGCTGCCGTGACGCCGCTACCACTGAACGGCCACACCGCCACGCGCTTGCACGACGGCAGCGTGCTGATCACCGGCGGCGGCTTCACCCCCGCGGGCGGCGACATCATTGGAGACAACTACGGCAGCTACAACTCCGACACATTCGACGGCGTATCGTCGATGCTGATCGCCGCAGGCACGCTGCACTCCCAGCGCATGTCTCATACGGCGACGCTGCTCGCCGACGGACGCGTGCTCGTCACCGGCGGAGAAAACATCCGAGTCGCCGGTTTCTACTGGCGCGCCGTGTTCGAAACGGCCGAGATTTTCGACCCTGCGACGCGCACGTTCGTGCGCATCCGATCGATGACCGAGCGGCGCGCGAGTCATTCGGCCACGCGACTGAAAGACGGACGCGTGCTCATCGCCGGCGGCAGCGTGGGAGACGCCTACAGCGGAATCATGAAGCTCGCCACGCTGGAAATCTTCGACCCGCAAACGGAGACGTTCACGGCCACCGGATCGATGCAGGCGGGGCGAAGCCATCATTCAGCGACGTTGCTCTCCGACGGTCGGGTGCTCATCCTCGGCGGCGGCAACCCGACCGCTGAAGTCTTCGATCCGGCAACGAACGCCGTGCAGACGGTTCCTGCCATCGAAGCGCGCTTCGGGACGGGCGTTTTCGTTCTCGCGGACGGACGCGTGTTGGTCACGGGCGGCAGCGAACCGCCGACGATCTTCGATCCGGCACTGAACGGTGCGGTCGAGACCTTGTCCGGCGATCGGCGATTCGACGCGAGGATCGTGAAACTGGACGATGGCAGCATGTTTTTTGTGGAGCAGAACAGCAACACTGTGTTCCGTTATCGGCCGACGCCAGCGAAGCCGCGGCGCCGCGCCGTTCGCTGAGATGGACGTCCACGACATGAGACACACGGCGCTTTCTCTCGTCTTGCTGATCGCGAGCAACGTTGCTTTCGCGGGATCGATCACGCGAGTCGGCACGCTGGCCGTCCCGCGTGATCAGGTGAGCGCAACCCTTCTTTCCGATGGACGCGTGCTCGTGGTTGGCGGCAACTCGGCGGAGCGGCGACTGGAAGTATTCGACCCGCGCACCGGCACCTCGACGCTCGTGAATGAGATGACCGAGTTGCCGCTCATCGGTCCCACAACGACGCGTCTGCGGGACGGACGGCTGTTGATCCTGGGTGGCGGCTATCAGACGGATGGGCGTAAGAGCTTCGGCATCTACGGCAACCAGGCATCCGAGGCGTATGACGATGGCGCTGCGAAACTGACGGCCGCGGGTCGCATGAATGACTTGCGAAAAGACCATGTCGCGACGCTGCTCGCGGACGGAGGCGTGCTGATCACGGGCGGCGAAATGGTGAACATCGGAGGGTTTCACGTCTGGCGCACGGTTCACGCGTCCGCCGAGATCTTCGATCCGGCGACAAACACCTTTCGCGTGATCGCGTCGATGCACGAAGCGCGCATGAATCACACGGCGACGCTGCTGCGCGATGGGCGCGTGTTGATCGCGGGCGGAAGCACCCTCGAGATCTTCGATCCTCAGTGGGAAACGTTCACGCCTCTCGAGTCGGGGCAGACGCGGCGTGAAGCGCACAGCGCGACTCTCCTGACCAACGGCACGGTGCTCCTCGTCACCGGAACCGCGGTCGAGATCTTCGATCCGGTCACGAACCAGGTCGCGCCGGCGGGCGAGATCGGCTATCGCGGATATCACACGGCGACACGGCTGCGGAACGGGAATGTGCTGCTCGCAGGCGGCGCGGCGGATGCGATCGTCTATGACCCCGCGAAGCACGAGATCGTCGAAGCGCTTCCGCTCCCGACCGAGTCGCGCGTGGCAGCGGTGCTGACGGAGAACGGCAGCGTGCTCGTGATCGGCGGTACCGAAGTTCTGCGGTATCGGCCATCATTGACTCCGCGGCGCCGCGCCGTACGTCCATGAAAAAAGGCGGCCTTCCGGCCGCCCTTGGATTCGATGCGAATGTCGTTTACTGATTGATGTACGACGCCACTTCGGCGGCGAAATCCTCGGAGCGCTTCTCGATGCCTTCTCCGAGCTTGTAGCGGGTGTAGCGGGTGATGGTGAAGTCGCAGCCCGACTCTTTGCCGCGGCTCTTCAGATAGTTCGTCACGGTGAGCTTGTCGTCCTTGATGTACGGCTGCTCGACGAGACAGAACTCGCTGTAGAACTTTTCCATCTTGCCGGTCACCATCTTCTCGATGATGTTCTCCGGCTTGCCGGACTTCGCGGCCGCGTCGCGAGCGATCTCGCGCTCGGTCTCGAGGTCCTTCTCCGTCACGTCTTCGCGATTGAGGAAGCGCGGCTCCGCGGCGGCGACGTGCATGGCAACGTCCTTCGCCACTTCATCCTGCGCGGAGTTTTTGCTGTTGTTCGACACGATCTCGACCATGACGCCGATCTTGCCGCCGCCGTGGATGTACGTGCCGATGACCGCATTCTCCGGCGCTTCGTAGCGCGCGAAGCGGCGGATGGAGATGTTCTCTTTGATTGCCGCGATCTGCTCGGCGACTTTCTGGCTGACCGGCTCGGAAGTTCCCGGCCAGTTTTCGGCGAGGAGCTCTTCGACCGTGTTGGCTTTGCTCTGCGCGATCACGTCGGCAACCTGCTGCGCGAAGTTGCGGAAGTTCTCGTTGCGGCCAACGAAGTCGGTCTCGCAGTTCACTTCGACGAGCACGCCGACGTGGTCGGCGACATGCGCGGCGATCGTGCCTTCTGCGGTGACGCGACCGGCCTTCTTGCCGGCGGCGGCGAGACCCTTCTTGCGAAGGATCACTGTGGCCTGCTCCATGTCCCCATTCGCCTCGGTGAGCGCGCTCTTGACGTCGGCAAAGCCGGCGCCGGTCTGCTCGCGGAGAGCTTTGATCAGAGATGGATTGATCGTCATTGTGAAAACCTCTTAGATGATTTTTCTGGAGCAACGGACTGTCTGCCCGTCGTCGGGGTGGAACGAAACAAGAGGACGGACGCCGGAGCGCCCGTCCTCTGAGGAAGTGTCGCGTGCGGGTCAGACCGCCGGAGCGGCCTGCATGGCCTCGGATTCGACCTCGACCGGGATCGGCTCCACGGCCGCCTGCTCGCCGCCCTTGTCCTCGACGCCGATGAACTTCTCTTCGGCCAGGTTGTAACCCTCGAGGCAGGCGTCAGCGATCTTCTGCGTGAACAGACGGATCGCGCGAATGGCGTCGTCGTTCCCCGGAATGACGTAATCGATGTCTTCCGGATCGCAGTTGGTGTCGACGATGGCAACGACCGGGATCCCGAGCTTCTTGGCTTCCTTGACCGCGATGTACTCTTTCTTCGGATCGATCACGAAGAGTGCATCGGGAAGGCCGTCCATCTCGCGGATTCCGATCAGGTTCTTCTGCAGCTTGTCGCGCTCCTTGTCGAGAGCAGCGCGCTCTTTCTTGGACATCTCCTTCTCCGTGTCGCCCAGGAGCGATTCAATTTCCTTGAGACGCTCGATCGACTTGCGGACGGTGGAGAAGTTGGTGAGAGTGCCGCCCAGCCAGCGGTTGTTCACGTAGAACATGCCGCTGCGGTTGGCCTCCTCGAGAATGGCATCCTGCGCCTGACGCTTGGTGCCCACAAACAGGATCCGCTTGCCCTGGGATGCGAGGTTGGCAATGAACCCGGAAGCTTCCTTAAAGAGCTTCAGCGTCTTCTGCAGGTCAATGATGTAGATCCCGTTGCGCTTGCCGAAGATGTACTTCTTCATCTTCGGATTCCAGCGCTTGGTCTGATGACCGAAGTGGACGCCAGCCTCCAAAAGCTCTTTCATCGTAATAGAGACCGCCAAGTGAAATCCTCCTTACAAGATTTGAAACTGATGATGAGAACGACAGGACTACAAAACAAAAGGACAGGAGCTCGGAAGCTCCTGCCCTCGATTGAAGCCGTTAGAGAAACCGGAACATGAGACTAGCGCTTGGAGAACTGGAAGCGCGCGCGAGCGCCCTTCTGTCCGTACTTCTTGCGCTCCTTCATGCGCGGATCGCGCGTGAGGAGGCCGGCCTTCTTGAGCCGCTTGCGCAGCTCCATGTTGAAGACCTGCAGCGCGCGCGAGATGCCGTGGCGGATCGCGCCGGCCTGGCCGCTCGGACCGCCGCCGTCCACCGTGACGACGATGTCGAACTTGTCGACCGTCTCCGTCAGTGAAAGCGGCTGCTTGATGATCATTTTGAGCACTTCGTTGCCGAAGTAGTTATCCAGCGAGCGCCGATTCACCGTGATCGCACCCGATCCCGGACGAAGATGTACGCGCGCCGTCGACGTTTTCCGTCTTCCCGTTCCGTAGTATTCAACCAAAGCCAAGGAATCCTCCTGAGTTACTCGCCGAGGGTCATCTGCTCAGGCATCTGGGCCTGATGCGGATGGTTCGAACCGCGATACACCTTCAACTTTTTCAGCATCTTGTGGCCGAGCTTGTTCTTCGGCAGCATGCCCCAGACCGCTCTCTCGATCATCGATTCCGGCTTTTCAGCACGGACGAAGCGCGCGGCACGCTCCTTGAGCCCGCCCGGATAGAGGGAGTGGTTACGGTAGATCTTGTCCGTCTCCTTCTTTCCGGTGAGCTTGATCTTCTCGGCGTTGATCACGATGACGTGGTCGCCCGTGTCGAGGAAGGGCGTGTACGTCGGCTTCGCCTTACCCGAGATGATGTTCGCGACGGTCGTCGCCAGACGCCCGAGGACCAGGTCCTGAGCGTCGATGATGAACCAGCGCGGTTCGATGTCTCCCTGCTTGGGAAAATAGGTACGCATGACTCTCCCTGAAACCTCGTTGTCTGCTGCCCGCTTTCCGTGTAGTCGCCGGGGGCCGGAACGACACAACAGACCTCAGACAACCAATTGGATCACTGCAGTTGGAACGGCGACGCAAGGTGTGAACCGCAAACGCCGCACGAACACTCAAAGACGAAGACACTTTTCCCTGACGGGGAAAGGGTCAAAACGGTAACACTGCCGAACAGACCGTGTCAACGAGTTCATTCCCGCCGCACCCGGGGTGCGTCATGATAAAAACCCGCCGTGACCGCACAAATCATCGACGGCAAGGCCGTCGCGCAGGCGACGGAACAAGAAGTTGCGCTTTCCATTTCCCGAATCGGATTTCAGCCGGGCCTGGTCGCAGTCCGGGTCGGCAACGATCCCGCCTCCGAGATCTATGTCCGCAACAAGGCGAAGAAAGCCCGTGAGCTCGGCCTGACCGGGACCGAGCTCGTCTTCCCCGACACGATGTCCGAGGCGGATCTGCTCGCCGAGGTGGAGCGCCTCAATGCGGACGACACGGTCGACGGGATTCTCGTGCAGCTTCCACTGCCGAAACAGATCGATGCACGCAAAGTGATCGACGCAATCGCTCCGGAAAAAGATGTCGACGGCTTTCATCCGATCAACGTCGGCCTGCTGCACCTCGGCCGACCGGCACTCGTTCCGTGCACGCCCGCGGGCGTAATGCGGCTGATCGATTCGACCGGCGAAGCGATCGACGGAAAGCACGCGGTCGTCATCGGACGCAGCGACATCGTCGGAAAGCCAATGGCTGCTTTGCTATTGCAGCGCAATGCGACTGTGACGATCTGTCACTCGCGTACGCGTGATTTGCCGGCGATTGCGCGACAGGCGGACATTCTTGTCGCGGCGATCGGACGTCCGATCTTCGTGACGGCCGATTTCGTGAAACCGGGAGCGATCGTGATCGACGTCGGCATGAATCGCGTCGGTCCCGAGTTCGCGTCGCCGCTTGCGCATGACGCGGACAAATCACGGCTCCTCGAGAAAAACGGCAGCGCACTCCTCGGCGACGTCGACTACGCACGCGTTCGCGAGATTGCATCGTGGATCACGCCTGTCCCCGGTGGTGTGGGACCGATGACGATCGCGATGCTGATGCGCAACACCGTGATCGCAGCAGAACGGCGGCGCGCGTGATTCTGCGCGTCGGGCTCACGGGCGGCATCGCCAGTGGCAAGTCGACGATCGTGCGCATGCTGGCGGGCCTCGGCTGCATCACCGTCGACGCGGACACGATCGTGGCGCGGTTGTACCGTCCGGGCGAAGCAGGACACGAGGCGATCGTGCGCACGTACGGCCGCGAGATCCTGCTGCCGGATGGCGAGATCGATCGCAAGAAACTCGCGGACATCGCGTTCTCGAAGCCGGAGGAATCGCAGAAGCTCAACGCGCTGATTCATCCGATCGTCATCGCGGAACAGGCGCGTTTGTTTCGCGATGCCGAGGAGCGTGGCGAGGATGCGATCTACGTCGTGGAAGCGACGCTGCTGATCGAGTCGGGCGGACGCCAGCGCTTCGATCGGATCGTGGTCGTCGATGTCGATCCCGAGGTGCAGGTCACGCGTGCGGTCGGGCGCGGGATGACGGCGGAAGAAGCGAAACGGCGGATCGCGCATCAGATGCCGCGCGAAGAGCGCCTGCGTCACGCCGACTACGTGATCGACAACAGCGGTGACGCGCATGCGGCACTCGCGGAGACCACGCGCGTGTACGAGCTGCTGCAGCGCGATCTGGAAACAAAAAAAGCGACGGGCTGAGAGCCCGTCGCTCCGGAACTACGTGGTGGTCGTCGTGACCGTGCCGCTGGTGGTGCTGGTCGTGCCCGACGTATCCGTCGTGGCGTTGGTGTCCGTCATCGTGCCGCCCGTATCGGTCGACATGGTGTCGGTGCTGGTGTAGCCGGTATCGGCCGACGTCATGGTGGTTTCGGTGGAGATCGTGGCGGCCGTGTCGGTCGTCGCGTCGATGTTCGTCGTTTCTTCCTTCTTGCAGGCCACCATCGTGACGAGCGTCAACACTGCCAGAAGTACCAGGAGTTTCTTAGCCATTCTTCATTCCTCTCTTGCGTTGGTTGTTCGTGATCCAGTTGCATGCGGTCACGTTGTCTGGGTGCCCAAACCACCTCCTTCGCGTGTCAGTAGACAGTGCGGGTGGTGCGAGCAACTCGGGTGCCAGAAAACAAAAACGCCCCGCCGAAGCGGGGCGTTTCGAACTGCCTTGAGGACTGAAAACTAGGTGGTGGTCGTGACGGTCGTCGACGACGTCTCGGTGGCCGTGGTGGCCGACGTGTCGGTCGACATCGTGTCCGTGGACATCGTGTCGGTCGCCGGGGCAGCCGTGTCGGTCGCCATCGTGTCGGTGACGGCGGTGTCGCCCGTGGTCACGGACGTGTCGGTGATGGCGGTGTCGGTGGCCGGCTCTTCCTTCTTGCAACCAACGGCGAACATCGAAACGACAACCAGGACCATGAGGGTGAGAACGAGTGATTTCTTCATTTGCGTGATTCTCCTTAATTCATTCCGTCCCGTATCTCGGGGCGAATGTCTAGTGAACTGAGCTCTATCTGGGGATGAACGACCGGGGGCACGGAAGGCGCACACAGCCCTCCCGTCGGCCGTATGATAAGAACGTGCTCTGCAATGTCAAGCTCTGACCCCGAACCGTTTCTATTCCCAGGCGCTCCGCAGCCCGCGACGGTACCGTCTTTTGACGGCACGTTGCTCCACTACGACGTCTACCCCTACCCCGCCCCCTCGGCAGTGCTGGTCGTCCCCGGATTCTGGCGCGATCGACGCCATCCTTCGATGATCCGCCTCGCGCATTTCCTCAATGGCGAGGGGTATCGCGCGGTGATCGTCGACCCGCGCGGACATGGCGATACGGGCGGGACGTACGGCTTCAATCTGCACGAGCATCACGACGTCGCGGCGGTCGCGAACGATCTGCTGCGCAACCACGCCGACGTCACGTCACTGACGTTGGTCGGCTTCTCGTACGGCGGCGCAGTCGCGGTTTCGACAATCGCACGTCACGAGCTTCCGGTGAGCTCGCTGCTGCTGATCTCAGCCGTTGCCGATTTCGACATGATCGTGCCGCACATCAATCCGTTCACGATCCACCGGCACATTGCGTTCTCGCAGGCATTGAAGCGTCCGAAGTTCGCCTGGAGCGTACGCAAACTGCCGAAATTGCGCGCCGTCGATGACATCGTCGATGTGCACGTGCCGGTCTGCCTGATTCATGTGAAGAACGACTGGCTGATCGGACATCGCCACTCTGTCGCGCTCTATGAAGCAGCGTCGGAGCCGAAGGAACTGCACCTGCTGGACATCGCCGGGAACTATCACGCCGATCGCATCTTCAGCGTCGCCTCCGGCACGATCGAGCCGATCGTCCGCGACTTTCTCGGCCGCCACACACCCCGATGAACGAGAACGGCCGCGTGCTTCTCGCACGCGGCCGTGGTTTTGTTGTCGCTCACTGGCGGTTTTTGAATCAGGGCATGGGAAGGGGCGGAACGTACGTGTTCCTGCGCACGACGGGAACGATTTCGATCACCTGAAGCTCCGGTGAAAGCTCGTCATATCGCGGGCGGGGCTGTTCCGGCTTTGCCTTTGGCTGAATGCTGCCGTCGTCCTGCGTCCACTCTTCTCCGTCGAAAACCCACATGGCGTCGTCCTTTCGTTGCTGGCATGGAACTTCAAGGGGCCTGCCACTCGTCTATACGCTAGCGCACGTTGCCAACATCCTGTAATACGAGACACTTACGGAAGCGGTTTGTAAACCACCGTCACAGTATCGCAACAGGAGGTGTCCAGAATCCGGCGCGGGGTGTCCGGGTGTATAGACGCTTCGCGTCGGTTGTCGGTTGTCCGTTGTCGGTTGTCTGTGATGCCTGGCGACTCTGCACAGACAACCGACAACCGACAACGTCGCGAGCGCTACGCGCTCGCTGTCAGAAACTCGGCGAGTTTTCGGTAGGCGTGGCCGCGATGGGAGAGCGCGTCCTTCTCTTCATCCGCCATTTCCGCGAACGTCTTCTGCTGCCCCGCAGGCTGGAACCAGGCGTCCCAGCCGAAGTGACGTTCGCCGCGCGGCTGGACGAGGATCTCGCCCGCCGTCTCACCCATGAACGTGTGTACCTGGCTGCCGTCCCAGTAGCCGACGCAGCACTGCGCTTTTGCAGCGCGGTTGTTCAGCGCGTAGGCGATCGCGGCCAATCCGGATCCGCCCGCGGCTTCGAGCAGCCACTTCACATACGGACCGGGAAAGTTGCCGAGCTCGTCGAATCCGAGCGACACGTCCTCGACGATGAGGTTCGCGTAGCCCTTCGATTTCGCGACTTCGAGTTTGTAGCGCGTGACCTCTTCGACAGTCGCAGCCTGGATCTCCGGCAGCGAGAGCGAGACGCGCAAGAGCGGCGCGCCGAGGATGCGCTCGGCTTCGATTCCCTTGTTGGGATTCGACGAGACCAGAATCAGTTGCTGCGAAGGGTTCGTCACGCGCGAAGCGATTGCGAGAGACGGATGCGCAGAGTCTCCGGTGCTGCGATCGGGGAGAGACGCCCCCGGACGAACGATCGCAGTTTTCGATGCACGGTGATGCGAATTTCGCAGTCGGGGCAGTTGCTCAGATGAATCTCAAATGCGTGCTGCTTCTGATGGCCGAGACTACCGTCGAGAAAGAAGTAAACCACGCGTTTCACATCATCACAGAGCATCCCTGTTTCCTTCCGTGGAGCACCAAGTGACGGCTCACCGACAGCCAACTCCGTTGCAGTTTGGTGAATTCCGTGAACCCACTCGTGAAAGTCAATTTCGCGAGGAGGCTCAGTGCAACCGGTCGGCCAGCAAACGTGCAGAAACAGCAAGGGCGGCCTCGCGGCCGCCCTTGAATTGTGAGAATCGTTGGGGATTACTCGATTTCGAAGCGCTCTTCCTCTTCTTCTTCGACTTCGAACTCGAACTCTTCGTCCTCTTCGCCGGCGAAGATGATCTCTTCTTCATTCTCTTCCGGCTCGGTGACTTCGGTCTCGTCGGTCTTGCCGTCGTCCTTCTTCTTCTTGCCCTTGGTCTCGTCCTTGCGCGACCGCATCTTCGCAGGCTCGGCCTCGCCGCGGATGTAGCCGTACTTGCGGGCGTAGTCGAGGAGCGTCCGCTCGAGCATCTTGCGGCCACGATACAGCCGCGACATCACGGTGCCGACCGGGCAGTCGAGGATCTCTGCGATCTCTTTGTACGAGAAGCCTTCGATGTCGGCCAGAAGGACGACCATCTTGTAGTCATGGGGAAGCGAGTCGAGCGCACGCTTGACGTCGGCATCCATCATGTCCTGGAAGATCTCGCTCTCCGGATCGCGAATGAGATCCGGCGCGTTCTTCTGAATCACCCGCTCGTACGACTCTTCGATCTCCGAGAAGTCGATCTTGTGCGGGGTCAGCTTCTTCTTGCGATAGTTGTTGATGAACGTGTTCTTCATGATCTTGAAGAGCCACGCCTTGAAGTTCGTTCCCTCTTCGAACTTGTCGTAATACTTATACGCCTTGAGGTACGTCTCCTGGACGAGGTCCTCCGCGTCTTCGGAGTTCCGCGTCATCCGGTAGGCGGTGTTGTACAGGGAGTCGACGTAGGGCATCGCTGCCTGCTCGAAGTCCCACCCCTGCTCATGAGTCATTTCCGCGCTCTTCATGGTCTCTCCCGTGCGACAGCGAAACTTCAACCTTCGTGCCGTGTGCATTCTTAGATGCACAAACAAATAAAATAGTTACTCCCGACGTGACACGCTTTCTCAAGTCGAGCCGGCCGAGGGGTTTGCGAGGTCGAGCCGCAGGGACTTCCGGGTCCTGGTGATTCGCGACGCCGACGCCGTCCGTCATCACTGCCGGACACGTCCGTCCACGAATGCGACTCTTATCAATGAAATACTAAGGTCAACTGAGGGAACTGCTGGCAAACCGGCTGTGAACAAACAGTGAACTGCCGTGTATTCCCGAGCCGGCGGATATTACACGGCGTCCGCGAAAAGATCAATCCCCGATTGTCAGAAGCAGCTCTTCATACGCGCGAGTGAGCTCAATGAACCGCGCTGCGGCCGCGTGCTGCTCCTCTGCGGACGCGCCATGAAAGCGATCGGGATGATGCCGGGCGACGAGTTTTCGATACGCCGCGCTGATCTCCTGTCGCGTGGCCTCCGCGCTCACACCGAGAATGGCGAACAGTTCCGGCCGCGCTCGCTGTGCGCGAGCGTACAGCGGCGCGCCGCCTCCTCCGCGATCGGCGCTGCGCGGACGCGCGTCTTTCGCATGATCGACGTACTCGAAACCGTACGTCTGTCGCAGACGAGCGAGCGCGTCCGTGCGAAATCCGAGGCCGAAGCTGAGATCGAGCAGCCCGGCGTACTGACGGAGCGGGATTGGGCCAGTGCTGGACGCGACGAGACGGACCGCGGTCTCGAGCAATGACGCGCATTGCTGCGGACTCGCCGCACGCGCGTAGCTTTCGGCCCAGTTCGTGACATCGATGCCGCGCGTCACGGGTGCCGCGAGTCCGGCGCCGCGCCGCACCTGGCGCATGGCTTCTTCCTGCGCGATGCCGCCGAGGGTGAGAATCTGGAGGAGCAGCGACGCTGCGACGGAATCACGTTGCGGCGGAAGCGTTTCGGTCGGCTCGTTTTCTTTGCGTGCAATGGCCATGGCGCCGAGGACGAAGATCGCCAGCCCGCCGCCTGCTACGAGCATGAAGACGATCGCAATCAGTTCCACGGCGTGCGCTCTCAGGCCGCGGCAGTCAGCAACGCGTGCACGCGCTCGATTTTCGCGACGAGCTCGCTCTCGCCGAGCACCGCACGCGATCCGTCAGTGTCGATCTCGTCTTCGATGCTGAGCCAGCTTCGGCAGCCGACGTACTCTTCACGAAACGCGACTTCGACCGGCTGCGCGAGCTCCCACGCGCGTACCGCAAACACGTACAGCGCCTGATCGGGACGGAAGCGAAAGCGCGTCATTAGCGTCTCGTGAGGAAGCACGACGAGCGCGGACAGACGCTCGAGCTGTGCGGCGTCATCAATCGTCCACGTCCGGACGATCTCGCACCAGTGCGTGATCGTCACGCTGGGACGCGTGTCGGATTCGCCCTGATGAAAGTACGTCGGATAAAGATAGAAGCGCTCGGCTTCGGCCGCGAATGTCGGATCGGCGATGCCGCCTTTGCGCACGAGCACGATCTGCTCTCCGCGTCCGAGCGCGACGACGACGCTCGACCATTCTTTGAGAGCCGCATGGTTGGGAAGTTTGTTCATACGCGATAGGTGACCGAGTTCACGGGGCCTTCCCAGATTGTCACCGCGACGACGACCGCGTTCTCATCGCTGACCGCGCCCTGCAGCTCGTGCGCGAACCATTCCGCGATGTTCTCGGCCGACGGATTGATCTCGGTGAAGGGCGGGCGGTCGTTGATGCAGCCGTAGTCGAGCGTCTTCGCAAGCGCTTCGAGCTTGCGTTTGGCGCTGACGAAATCCACCGCGATGGCATCGCCGTCGATGCCTCCGCCGCGCGCCGCGAGATCCGCCTCGACTTTGTACGAATGGCCATGCAGCGGCTCGGAAATGCCGCGGTATTCGCGGAGGTAGTGCGCTGATTCGAATCGCGCCTCGACGCGAACCGTGAAGCTAGCGGTCATGATGCTCCGCGAAGACGAACTCGATCATCGGCTCCTCCACTCCCAGCTCGCGCAGCTCGTCGGCGGTCGACTCGCGACGCAGGACTTGCGCGGCGCGGCGGTCGTCCCAACACGAGGCCGGCGAGTTTTCGGTGGCCAGCTCGATCAGCGTCAGCAGCGTTTTCCGTCGACTTTCGTCCACTTCGGCGAAGTGTACAATGCGCGCCGATTCAACGATGCCACTCCCGAAATCCATCCTCTGCACCGGTTGCAAACGAACCTATCCCGAAGGATGGAAGCGCTGCCCCTACTGCGGTCACGACGAGCTTCGCTCGAAACTCGACCAGCAGGCGCGCCGTTTCATGGAGAAGAAGGTCCGCGAGCACGAGCAGCGCACAGGCACGGGCAAGCCGCGCGGCAACGAAGAACGTGGCGGTGGCAGACCGGAACGTCCGCAGCAGCGCCAGCGCGACGGAAAGCGTCCGCAGCAACAACAGCAACAACAGCCGGGACGTGGACCGCGGCCGCCGCAGCAGCAGCAACAACAACAACAACAGCGCCCGCCGCAACAGCAGCCACCTGCCGCGGGTGAACAGCAGTCGTCGAAACGCAGGCGGAGACGCCGCGGACGCGGCGGCGCAGGCGCACCGCCGAGCGAAGCGACGGCGGCACCGCAGCAACAGCAGCCGCAACAGCAACAACCGAGGCCGGAACGTGGACCGCGACCGGAACGTCCGCCGCGCGCGGAAAGACCGCCCCGACCGGAACGTCCTCCGCGAGAGGAACGCCCTGAGCGTCTGCCGCGTCCGGAACGCACCGAGCGTCCTGAACGCCCCGCCGCTCCCCCGCCCGCCGAAGGCAGCGCTGCGGCTGGTCCCGATGGCGCGGCGCGCAAACGCCGTCGCTTCCGTCGCCGTCGTCGCGGTGGCCCGCCGACCAGCGAGTAGTCGGCTCAACCCTCGGGGATGATCACCGG
>DASYLL010000446.1:0-21570 GCA_036009605.1 Thermoanaerobaculia bacterium
GACGACGAGTTGCTCCATCGCGGTGTCGTACTGCGCGATGTCGAGCTCGCCCATGCGCAGGAGCGTTTCCGCGAGTCCCATGTCGGGATCGGTGCTCGACGCGAAGACGATGCGGCCTTCGAGAAAGTAGATGGTGTCGCTGCGGCCGCCGGCATCGAGCGACAACCACGCGGTCTCGCTCGAACGAACGATGGAGCGGACGAGATCCGGGACCGTCGTCTCGCTCAGTTCACCGGAGATGGAGAGGTTGTCACTCATCCCATCATTCTAAGTTGCAGAGGTCACCGAATCGGCCGGGTCGCGTCTTCCACCGTCGCCAGTCCCACCGCGTTTTTCGTGGTCGACTTCACGCGGTACATCGCGGCATCGGCCTGGCGGATAAGGTTCTCTTTCGACATCGCGTGCGTGGGGTAGGTGGCGATGCCGAAGCTGGCGGTGATGGAGACTTCGACGTTCGAGTCGATGTGCAGCGCCGTCGACGAGATCGCCCGGGCGATACGGTTGGCGACGGCGACGGCTTGTTCCTGATCGGTCTGGGGAAGGATGACGCAGAACTCATCGCCGCCGAAACGGACGACTTTGTCGATGCCGCGGACGGCGCTGAGAATGCGTTTCGCGACTTCCTGCAGCGTGCGCGAGCCGCTGAGGTGGCCGTAGAAATTGTTGACGGTCTTCAGGTCGTCCAGGTCGAGGAAGATGATGCTGAAGAGCGTGCCGTAGCGGCGCGAGCGCTCGATCTCTTCATCGAGATACGTCTCGAAGAAGCGCCGGTTGTAGGCCTTCGTCAGATCGTCGCGCATGGCCAGGTCGCGGCTGCGCGTCAGCTGATAGATGTTGCTGAGCACCTGCGCGACCGCTTCGAGATACTTCGTGACGGTGGTGGTGCTCTCTTCCCATCCGGTATCGGGCGGCTTGAGCGGAATCTTGATGACCGCGAGCAGATCTTCGCGCACCTGCAGCGGCATGATGATCATCCCGTGGCCGCGCGAATCGCGTTGCACCGCGAACAGCTGCGGCGAGGCGAGTGCCTTCTGCAGAATGTCCGGAGGCACGCCGGGAAGAAACTCGTTCGTCTCGCGAAAGCCGCCGGGATCGTTGGTGTAGCTGACGACGTAACGCTCGAGCCGCGGGTCGTGCAGGAACAGCGTGCCGTACGGCAAGCCAATCAACTCCAGCACCGTCGTCGTGATCCGCTCCGACACGGCCTCGGCATCGACCATCGTCATCAGCTCGTGGATTTGCCGCAGGTACTCCGCTTCCTGTTCGAGTTGCGCCGCGTGCATGGCAGCGTCCGCGAGATCGCCGGCGAACACCAGGTAATCGCATGGAGCGCGCAGGAACACATCGCGATCGACGCAAAGCTCGCCGTGACGCCGCTCCGAGCTCGCGCGGGAACCATCCGCAGAGAGCATCACGCGAACGACGCTTTTGCCGGACGGTCGGTCGATTCCGGAATCGACGATCGCGACGCGGCAGGCATCGCGATCGGGCTCGGCATCTTCGAATGTCCACTCAGGACAAGCTCCGCGCAGCCTTTCGAGGAGGTCACCGCGGTCGCTGTAGATGCCGGCATGCGAGATCATGCGCGTAAGTCGTTCATTGTACAGCTCGGGACACCAGCGTCTTTCGCATTTGCGATTTAATACATGCAATGCGGATCGCCCAGATCATCCTCCCCGACGCGTCCGAGTACGAGCGCAAATCGCAGCGAGCCGATCTGGCGGCGCTTTCCGGGAAACACGAGGTCACGGTGACGTCGCTCGACTCGATCGAGGACGCGAACGCAGACGTCGCGCATGTCTACGCTGGAGAGGAGCTGCCTGCGGGCGCGTTCGTCGGGTTTCCCGTGCCGTTTGTCGCCTCGGCGGATCTGCGTCCCGCGCGCTGGCGGTGGCGGAGGCCGGTAAAGCCGCGATTTGTGGTCTCGCCGCTGGGGGAAGAGCCGTTGTCCGAGGTGGTGGAAGATCGATTCTTTGAGTTTGCTGATCGCCGGGGTGAAAAACCATCCGCCCGGAAAATTGTGGGGTCGTTTGACCGCCCTGCCCTCAGAAACAGTGTCGACCAGGCGCTCGCGCGGATACGTCGATTTCGTGACGATGTCGACTGGCATCTTTTTACCGAAACCCCGACTCCGGAAAATCTTGTCAGCGTAGACGCATGGGTCGATCCGGCGGTCGCGGAAAACGACTTCGACGGATTCGTCGCCGAGGCGTTAGTCCTTGGTTTGCCGGTAGTTGCGACGAGGACGCCGATCAACGTTCTCCGCCTGGAGCAGGGCCGCACCGGCTTTGTTGCACCGGCGCGCGATCCGAACGAGTTGACTCATGCGATACTAGCCGCCCTGTTCAAAACCGAGGTAGCGCAGAGCAGACTCAGTGCAGCTCGACAAACCGTCTCGAAGTTCCGCCCGAGGCAGAGGCTTCGCATTCTCACGCGGCTCTATGAGACGGTTGTAGAACCTGGAAAAACAACGACCCGATGAACCTTCTGGACGGCCTTTCTCCCGCGCAACGTCGCGCCATCGACCTCGTCAGGGAAGTGGCCGCGGAGAAGCAGTGCCATCCGTTCCTCGTCGGCGGTCCCGTCCGCGACATCCTCCTCGGCCGCCACGCCATTGACATCGACCTCACCCTCGAGACCGGCGGCTCCACGCTGGCCCGCGCTCTCGCCAAACGCGTCGAAGGGCGCGTGCGCTCGTTCCCCCAGTTCCTGACCTACAAAGTCGTCTCCACCAGCTATCCCGAGATCGACATCGCCACGGCTCGCAAAGAGCGGTACCGCAAGCCCGGCGCGCTCCCCGCGGTCACGGCCGGACGTCTCAAGGACGATCTGATGCGCCGCGATTTCTCGATCAACGCCATCGCCCTCGATCTCGTCGACGGCGCAATGCACGATCCGACGCGCGGAGAGAAAGACATCGCCGATCGCGTCGTGCGCGTGCTGCATGAGCGCAGCTTCATCGATGATCCGACACGTATCTTCCGCGCCGCGCGTCTCGCAGCACGACTCGGCTTCACCATCCACACCGAAACCGGCGAACTGATGCGCGCCGCGATCGACTCGGGTGCGCTCGATACGATCTCGAAAGAGCGCATCTGGCGAGAAGTCTTTCTCGCGATGGACGAGGCGGAAGCGCCCGCGATCCTCAACGATCTCGCGGCGCGCGGCGCGCTCAACGTCCTGTTCGGGCATCGCCCGTCCGACGATCTGCTGGCGCGGCTCGAAGCGATCCGCGTGCAGCTCGGGCAGAACGAGGATCTCGATCGTTACGTGCTCTACACAGGCGCGCTGTTGCGCGGCGACGCCTCGCCGGTCGATTTCGAAGGCTCCGGCTTCTCGCAGAAGCGCGCACGCGCGGTCGTCGAGATCGCGAATGACGTTCCGCGACTCGAAGAAGCACTCGGCGCCGCGAGCGAAGAACGCGATCGCTTCCGTATCTATCGCAGCGTGTCAGCGGAGATGCTCACGGTGATCGCGTCCGAGATTCCGGACGAGAACCCGCACATCCAGCGCTACCGCGACTACGAGAAGTTCCGCCTCCCGCTGCGCGGCAACGATCTCGAAGTTCCCGGTGGCCCGCACGTCGCGCAAGCGCTCGAGCAGACGCGCGAAGCCGTGTTCCGCGGCGAGATCGCACCTGAAGAAGCGCGGTCGTACGCGAAGCAGGTCGCACGGAAGCTGCTGGAACAGTAACCGCCCGCTTGTCATCCCGAGCGTAGCGAGGGACCTGTGCGGGCGGGGCGCGAAGAACGTGACTGCCGCACCGCCCGCACAGGTCCCTCGCTACGCTCGGGATGACAGGTGGCGTAAAATCACGACCAATGCGCCCCGTCTTCGCCCTCCTCCTGCTCTGCGCGCTCCCCGCGATCGCGCAGCACGACATCTCGCAGGTCGAGCCGGCACCGCGCGATGGCGTAGCCTCCACGCCGATCCCGACGAAACGCGGGTACAAGAAGTACGACATCCCTGATCTCGCGGGCGCGAAGCAGGCGCTCGGATCGCAGCTCCTCGATGGCCGTTTGCGCAAACCGCTGGTCGATTTCATCGTCGCGGAAGGCTCGGTGGAGCAGCGCGTGTCGATCTTCGAGGGCGGTCTCGTCGTCGTGAACATGACCGGCGCGGCAACGATCCGCAAGAAAATGCTGATCCCCGAGCATGCATTGCAGTCGTATACGAAATCGATCTCGCCGCAATCGCTCGCACTGGTCGATCAGCAATCGCTGGTCCTCCCGGAGCCGAGCCGTCGTTCGGTCCTGCGCGTGTACGAGCCGAGCGGACGGTACGTCGAGCGTGTGTTCAATCCGACGCGAGTGCTTCCGAAGTCGCTGAACGATCAGATCACGCCGCTTCGCGATCTGCTGCGCGCCATCTCCGAGGATCGCAGCGTCACGTCGAGCGTCGCGGGATACGAGCCGAAAGCAGGCGACGAGCTGGTCTCGGACGATCAGAAAGTCTATCGCGTGATGCGCGTCGTCGATGGCGCGGACATCGTCGAGCTCAAGTGCCTCGACGCGCCGACGACGATCTACGTCGTGAAGAAGGACTTGCATTTGTACTTCGTCGGGCGAAACGGTGAATGATCCGCGTCACCGCCGGTTCCCTCCGCGGTCGCCGCATTCCTGTTCCGAAAGATCTGGTCCGTCCGACGTCCGAGCGCGCGCGGCAGGCATTTTTCAATATCGTCGGCGCACGAATTCATGACGCCCGCTTCCTCGATCTCTTCGCGGGCAGCGGGATCTTTTCCTTCGAGGCGGTCTCGCGCGGCGCGAAGGAATCCGTCGCTATCGACGACTCTCGCGCGCACACTGCGAACCTCGACAAGGTTGCGCGAGAGCTCGGCGTCCCGATCCGCACCGTCACCGCCGACGCGCTCGCCGGGATTAAGCGCCTCGGCGATCAGGTTTTCGACGTGATCTATGCCGACCCGCCGTACGCGTATCGTCAGTACGACGAGCTCCTGATGTCGATCGACACCAGCGTCGCCCTCGAAGCCGAGGCCGTGGTGGCCATCGAGCATCGGCGGCGCACCGAGCCATTTACGGCAACTCCGACGAGACTCCAGCTGCTCCGCCGTGCCGAGTACGGCGAAGTCTGGATCACTTTTTTCATCGCTTCATGAGGTTGCATGCCAGACCAGAAAACAGCAATTGAACTGACTCTCGACGAACAGCGGAGCCACACTCTCTTCGGCAATCACGACGAGAACCTGCGCACGATCGAAGACGCCTTCGCGGTGAAGATCTCTTCACGCGGACGGGAAATCTTCGTCGCGGGCTCGCCCGAGAACATGGGCATCGTGCAGAAGATGATCGGAGAGCTGCAGCAGCTCATCGAACAGGGCTACCCGCTGAAGAAGTCGGACGTGCAGACCAGCGTTCGCGTCATGCGCGACAAACCGCTCACGAACCTCGTCGAATTCTTCACCGATGACGCCATCGGACAGGGCGTGCGTCGCATCGTCTCGCCCCGCAACGTGGCGCAGAAGCTCTATCTGCAGGCGATCCACGACAACGACATCGTCTTCGGCGTTGGCCCCGCCGGCACCGGCAAGACGTATCTCGCCGTCGCCGCGGCTTCGGCTGCATTGAACGACAAGCAGATCAAGCGCATCGTCCTCTGCCGTCCCGCGGTCGAAGCCGGCGAGCGTCTCGGATTCCTGCCGGGCGACATCGCGGAGAAGATCAATCCGTATCTGCGCCCGCTGTACGACTCGCTGTACGACATCATCGGCTTCGAGAAAGTGGAGAAGCTGATGGAGCGCAGCGTGATCGAGATCGCGCCGCTCGCGTTCATGCGCGGCCGCACGCTCAACGACGCGTTCATCATCCTCGACGAGGCGCAGAACACCACGCCCGAGCAGATGAAGATGTTCCTCACCCGCCTCGGATTCGGTTCGAAAGCCGTCGTGACAGGCGACATTACCCAGGTCGATCTTCCGGATGGGAAGAAATCGGGTCTGCGCGAAGTGCGTCGGATCCTCGACGGCGTCGAAGGCCTGAAGTTCTTCGACTTCAGCGATCGCGACGTCGTGCGCCACCCGCTCGTCGCGAAGATCGTCACCGCGTACGACCGCATCGATCGCGAGAAAGCGTTGGCCGAGGGCCAGTCCGTTTCGTGACGAACATCGACGTGACGGGGATTGCGGTACCGCGCTTCAGCAAACGCGAGATCGGTGCGTTCACGCGTCAGGTGCTGCTCGCGCTGGAGAAGCTCGATAAGCTCGACGAAGAGATCACGGAAGTCGCGATCGCGTTCATCGACGATGACGCGATGACCGAGCTCAATCAGAAGTTTCGCAAGAAAGCGAAGACCACCGACGTGCTCACGTTTCCCGCGGACGACTCGTACAACGAGCCGTCCGCAACCGGGCGTCCGCTCGGAGACATCGTGATCTCCATCGATCAGGCGCGTCGTCAGGCCGTGGACGAAAAGCACTCGCTCGCGACCGAAGTCCGCTATCTCGTCCTGCACGGCGTCCTCCACGCCCTCGGCTACGATCACGAGACCGACGCCGGCGAGATGAATGCGCTCGAAGTGCGCGTCCGCGAGGGTGTCGGACTGACGTGACTCGACGTCCGGTCGAGTCGTCGGTGATTGCGTCAGTCGGTTACGACGGCGACGAACGCATTCTCGAGATCGAATTTCACGCGGGCAGGGTTTATCGATACTTTCTCGTTCCGCGCGCGACGTTTGATCTGTTGATGGCGGCGGATTCGATTGGGAACTATTTCAATCGCGCGATCCGCCCGCGGTATCGAGGTGTGGAAGTGACAGAGCGCTAGCTCTGTCATCCCGCGCGCCAGCGTGGGATCCGGTCGGGCGGAGGCTCTGACGGCTCTGATCGAGGAACAGCCAACAACGGAACGAGCGTCTAAACTACCCGCATGCCCGCCAAGCAGCGCTTCCCGGCGAAGGCTCGTCCCGGTGTGAACGTGCTCAATCGCTCCATCGTCAACCGCATCCGCTACGTGCTCGAGGACCTTGTCCCGCCGTTCCTGCGCGACAGCTGGTTGTTCTACGCATTCATGCACCTCGTGCTGCGAGGAAAGACGCGGCATTACGTTTCATTCCGTCCACGCAGTCCGTACATGACCGCCGCCGAGTACGACGAGTTCTATCGAAGCTACCCGCCTTTGCTCGAGAAGACCGATCTCAATGACGCATGCATCGCGCGCATCCTTCGCGAAGTCGAAGGGCAGGTCATCGACATCGGCTGCGGCCGCGGCTACTTCTCCGGATTACTCGAAAATGCCATCGCGATCGACTTTCAGATCGATCCGAAACTCACGACGCGTTATCCGCATGTCCGCTTCGTGCAGGGCGCGATCGAACGCCTCCCCTTCCGCGACGGACAGTTCGACACCGTCATCTGCGCGCACACGCTCGAGCACATCATCGCGTTCGAGAGCGCGGTCGCGGAGCTGCGTCGCATCTGTCGCACGAAACTGATCATCGTCGTGCCGCGCGAGCGCGAGTACAAATACTCGTTCAACGTCCACGTGCAGTTCTTCCCGTACGCACACTCGCTGCTCAACCGGTTGCATCCGCTGCCGCAGGAGCACACATGCGAAGTCGTCGATGGAGACTTGCTCTACATCGAGACGCGCGGGTGAGGATTCGCGCGAGAACGCACCGAAGGGCAGCCGTACGTGCACCGGCGGAGCAACCAGCGCTGCCGGCCGTACCGGCTAGTTCAGGGCGATGATCTTGTCGCGCCAGAGCTTGTAGAAGATCAGCATCGCGTCCGTCTCGCGAATCGGCGAGATCTTGATCAGCGACCCGATGTCCCACTGGCCGTTGATGCGCGAGAGGATGAACCCTTCGTTCGGTGTGAAGTTCATCTGCGTGATCTCTTCGATCGTCTTCGCGACGCGGGGCACTTTCGTGTCGAGCAGCCCCTGATTGCGCAGCTCGCCGAGGATCACGGTCTCGGCGCCTTTGATCGCGGTGCGGACTTTCGGATGATTGGGATCGAGATTCTGCGCCGCGCGCAAAAGCCGCTGCGTCTTCTCGTAATCGCGATTGCGCAGCGCGGCCTGCGCGGCATTGAGGAGCGACTGGATCTCGTCGTCTTCGTTGAAGTCGCGACGTTGCTCCTGCTGCGCGGCGACGACGACCTCCTCCGTGAGCTTGGCCATCTTCTGCGTGCTCGGATCGACGAGATGGACATAGCCATGACGCACGAGCGCGGACACTGTCGACGACACGGTGAACGCCGACGAGCGGCTCTCGAGCACGATCTCCGCGATGGTTCGCTTGCCATCGATGGCGCGCACGATCGGCTCTTCCACCTCTTCGAGATCCGCGTCGATCTCCCGGATCGGCGTCGGGATCACGGCCTCGTTCGGGATGGTCTCGCGGATGCGCGTCCATTCATCGACGCGACGCGTTCCTTCCATGATGATGCCGGTGACATCGACCTGCAGCGGGATCATCTCCATCTGCGGGAGCTCATCGTCGACGAAGTAGAAGTCGCCATCGTTCCAGAGAAAGATGTCGTAGATCTCTTCCTCGGCCTTGAGGCGCATGAGGCGTTGCAGGTCCGGCTCCGTGATCACTTCAATCATCACCAGGATCTTGCCGAGGAGGATGCGCGACTGCTGCTGCACCTCCATGGCCTTCTTCAGCTCCGGCTCCGTGAGGTAGCCGTGGCTCATCAGGAACTGGCCGAGGTACTCGCGCGGATCGTTGGACGCGGACGAAATGACACGTCCCCGGCGGAAGAAGATCTTCTTCTCCACTCTCTTGTTCGTAATGACGAGTGTTCCGGTCTTCTGCCCCAGACTCAGCCACTGGAGAAGGTCACCCGGGAGCATCGTCTGGAGGTTACCGGATAGGCCCATGACGAAAGGAGCGCGATTATACCTGCGGAGCGCCGGGCACTTCGGTAAGGAAAAAAACAACGGCGGCCCGAGGGCCGCCGTCGATCGAATACAGGGAAATCCTGACTAACTGGCGCGTCGCCGCGACTTCGCCACGTACACTTTTTCGGTGCTCGTCGTGACGTTGCCACTCTCGTCGGTGGTCTCGATCGTGATCGTGTAGACGCGCTCCACGTTGTTCGTCCGCTCCGCGCGAAGCTTCAACGTGTACGGTCCGGTGATCTGCCAGTCGGGCGAAGTGTTGTCGCCCGAGCCAGTGACCGGCTGGTTCGACGTGACGGAGATGATGCGCGACGTCGGAAGAATGTCGACCGTGTCGAACGCCACCACGACGACCGACACGTTGACCATCTTGCCGTTCGCCGGCCAGAGCACACCGGGAACCGCCTCGGCGAAGAGAACGACCGGCGGGACCGTGTCGCGAACGATCACGTTGAACGAACCGGTGGCGACGTTGTTGCGCGAGTCGCGTGCCGTGCAGTGAACGGCCGTCGTGCCCATGTGGAACTTCGAGCCCGAGGCCGGCGAGCACTGGATCGCGACGTTGCCGCTGACCGCGTCCGTTGCTGACGCGCTGTAGGTCACGCGCGCTTCACCGGGGAAGGACGCCTCGGCAGTGATGGTCGCCGGGAGGTTCAGCACGGGCGGCGTCGTGTCGCGAACGGTGACGTTGAACGAGCCGCTGACCGAGTGGCCTGCGAGATCGGTCGCGGTGCACGTGACCGCGGTCGTGCCGATCGGGAACATCGATGAGGATGCGCGGTTGCACGTGGCCTGCTTCACGCCGTCGACTGCATCGGTCGAGAAGGCCGCGTAGACGACGACTGCACCGGCCGACGATGTGGCCTCGGCCGTGATGTTCGCGGGCAGCGAGAGCACGGGCGGCGTCGTATCGCGGACCGTGATCGTGAAGCTGCCGGCGTCGGAGCCGCCTGCGTTCGTCGCCGTGCAGTTCACGGTGGTCGTGCCGAGGGCGAAGGTCGAACCGGAAGCGGGCGCGCAGAGGACCGTGCCGCCGTTCGTGGCGGTGGCGGTAAACGTGACGACTGCGCCGGCCGATGATGTGGCCTCGGCTGTGATGTTCGCAGGAACCGTGAGCTCGGGCGGCGGAGCGGAGAGATCGCGCACGGTGACCGTGAACGTCTTCGCATCCGAGCCGCTGAGATTCGTGGCGGTGCAGGTCACGATCGTGATTCCGACCGCGAACGTGTTGCCCGTCGGAAGGCACTCGATGACTCCGCCGTTCGTCGCGGTCGCGGTGTAGTTGTAGACCACGACGTTTCCGTCCGGCGAGTCGAGCGTGACGTCTGCCGGCACGGTGACGACCGGCTCGCCGCCGGAGCGGCGCACGTAGAACGTGCCGACGCCGAGGTTTCCGCTGGAGTCGGTGGCGCTGCAATTGACCTGCGTGACACCCGCGGCGAACATCGAGCCGGAGGCCGGCGAACAGGAGACGGGAATCGCGCCGTCGATGTTGTCGACTGCCGACGCCTCGAACGTGATGATCGCTTCTTCGGTCTCGATGTCATCGGGAACCGTCACGATCGGCGGCGTGAAATCGCCGACGATGACGAAGATCGTCGCGGTGCTCGTGCCGAACGCGTTGCTCGCCGTGCAGGTGACGATCGTGCCGCCCATCGGGAACTCGGAACCCGACGCGGGTGAGCAGCTGACGGGAACGGGATCGCCGTTCGGATTCTGCGCGCTGACGTCGAAGTTCACGATCGCGCCGGCGAGGCTCGTCGCTTCCTCGAACACCGTCTCGCTGGACGAGATCAGCGGCGGACCGTCGAGCGTCGGCGTGCCGACGTCGAACGTCACCGGACCATACGTGCGCGGACTCTCGCCGACGTTCGTCGCGATGACCGAGATCGAGTACGGTCCGGGCTCGTACGGGATCCCGCCGGGGATGAACGCGACAAGCTCGGTCGATGGATACTGCGGAGGAGCCTCGGGATTGTCGTTCTCGATGGCGTTCGAGGGGACGACGAAGAACTGTCCCGCCGGTCCGTCGAAAAGAACGAACGTGGACTCGGTGCCGGAGAGACTGGTACCAAAGACCGTGAGCGACTCTTCGACCGTTCCGTACGGGATCGACTGCGGAGAAATTTGGGAAATATCTGCCGACGCTGCGATCGGAAGCAGACACACGATTGCCGTAAGAAGAGCCACGAATTTAGAACACATGGACAGAAGTATGGGACTGATCCGCGTCTTTTGCCATCCACGAATTCCGTCAAGTGATGGTATACGGCGCGAGCATGACCGACCCTCGTCGACCGTATTTCACGCAAGCCGATCTGGACGAACGACTTTTCGACGCGGAGCGCGATCTCGCGGAGCCGGGTAAATTTCCTTACACACGCGGGCCGCAGGCGACGATGTATCGCGGCAAGCTCTGGACGATGCGGCAGTACGCCGGCTTCTCGACAGCGACGGAGTCGAATCGGCGCTATCGCTATCTGCTCGAGCGCGGTACGACGGGACTCTCGGTCGCCTTCGATCTGCCGACGCAGATCGGCATGGACTCCGATGATTCGCGCGCGCGGGGCGAAGTCGGCAAAGTCGGCGTGGCCATCGATTCACTCGCGGACATGGAGATGCTGCTCGCGAAGATTCCGCTCGACAAGGTCTCGATCTCGATGACCATCAACGCGCCGGCGTCGATCCTCCTGGCGCTGCTGCTCGTGGTTGCGGAACGTCGCGGCACCGACTGGTCGAAGCTGTCGGGCACGATTCAGAACGACATTCTCAAAGAGTACGCGGCGCGCGGGACGTACATCTTCCCGCCCAAGCCGTCGCTGCGCATCGTCACCGACATCTTCGAGTTCTGTGCGCAGAGCGTGCCGCGCTGGAACACGATCTCGGTCTCCGGCTATCACATCCGCGAAGCCGGTTCGACCGCGGTGCAGGAAGTCGCCTTCACGCTCGCGAACGGATTGCAGTACGTGCAGTCCGCGGTCGAGCGCGGTCTCGACGTCGATAGCTTTGCGCCACGAATCTCGTTCTTCTTCAACGCGCACAACGATTTCATCGAGGAAGTGGCGAAGTTCCGGGCCGCGCGCAAGCTGTGGGCGAAGATGATGACGGAGCGATACGCACCAAAAGATCCGCGATCTGTTGCGCTGCGATTTCACGCGCAGACCGCCGGCTCGACGCTCACTGCGCAGCAGCCGGAGAACAACGTCGTCCGCGTTGCCTATCAAGCCATGGCCGCGGTTCTCGGCGGATGCCAGTCGCTGCACACCAACAGCCGCGATGAAGCGCTCGCGTTGCCGACGGAAGAGTCAGTGAAGATCGCGCTGCGCACGCAACAGATCCTCGCGTACGAGACCGGCCTCCCCGCGATCGCCGATCCGCTCGCGGGCTCGTACGCGGTCGAAGCACGCACGCTCGACATCGAGCGCGAAGCGCGAGCCCTCATCGAGAAAATCGACACCCTCGGCGGCGCGACCGCGGCGATCGAGTCAGGATTCATGCAACACGAGATCGGCGAATCCGCCTATCAGGCACAACGGGCGCTCGAAGATAAGAGCGCAATCGTCGTCGGCGTGAACGAGTTCATCGACGGCGAGAAAAGCACCCTGCCGACGATGGTCATCGACGAGAGCGTCGAGCGCGATCAGATCGCGCAACTGCAGGCGTTCCGCGCGTCGCGCACCCGCGACTGGCAAAGCGCGCTGACGGCGCTGGATAACGCGGCGCAATCAACGGAGAACTTGATGCCGTTTATCGTCGATGCGGTGCGGAACGAGTGCACGATCGGAGAGATCGTGGGGACAATGAAACAGACGTTTGGCGAGCACACGGAGCAGGGGTTTTAGCGGGTCCCATGGCTGCGCATCTCACGATCGACGCTTCGCTTGCTGTCTGAAGCGCACCGGATCGGCGGCGACAGCGACGGGTGACCGAAGCGCTGGAGTTACTGGCAACCATGCGCGACACCTGAAGCTCGCGTTCGTACTGTCAGTGCGACCTAACTTCCCCTCTTCCGCAAAATCTCCACAATCTCCGCTTCCGTCGGAAAGCGCCCTTCCTCTTTCTTCGAAAACAGCGTCTCGTTCTCAACGCTGACGACGAAGATGCCGCCGGAGCCGCGCACGAGCTCACTCTCGATGCCGAGGTTTTTCTGAATGGTGGCCGCCAGACTGGAGGCTCGGGGGAGGTAGTTTCAGACTCCGCAGTAGTCGATTCGAACGCGCACGATTGTCCTTACTGAGTCTCGAGGAGCACGGCGGTCACGTTGTCCAGGCCGCCTCGCTCGTTGGCCGCGTCGATCAGCTGCTGACACGCTTTCTTCAGATCGCCGCTGCTCGCGGTCACGACTCGCAGGATCTCACTTTCAGGGACCATGCCGGTCAGGCCGTCGGAACAGAGCAGGAAGACATCGCCCGGTTTCGCGTCGATCTCCGAGGCGTCGGGCGTGACCTGCAATGCGCCGCCGAGGGCGCGGGTGATGACGTTGCGGAGAGGGTGTTTTTCGGCTTCGGCTTCGGTGAGCATGCCCGCCTGCACCTGTTCGAAAACCCATGAGTGATCGTTCGTGATGCGCGAGAGTTGTCCGTCGCGAATCATGTACGCGCGTGAGTCACCGACGTGCGCGACCGAGACCGTGCTTTCGTCGGCCATGCAGGCGACGATCGTCGTGCCCATGCCGCGCAGGCGCGCGTCCTTGCGCATCGCTTCGAGCACGCGCGTGTTCGCCATCCGCACCGCCGCCATCAGACGATTCGTCGAGCGCTTGAAATGCTCGTCGTATGCGTGCGGCCAGGTGCCGTCGTCTTCTTTCGTGTGCAGGATGAACTCGGTGATGGAGTCGACGGCGATGCGCGATGCGATCTCGCCCGCGGCGTGGCCACCCATGCCGTCGGCCACGAGAAACAGCAACGCGTCGTCTTCGACGAGGAAGGCGTCCTCGTTGTGCTGCCGTTGCCGGCCGACATGTGTGAGACCAAATGCCTTGACGTCCATGTGCATCAGCGCTTCCCGAAAATCGAGAATCCGCCTTTTCCTGCCTCCCTGGTCTCACGCAATTCAGCGAGTCCCATCTGGGCGTCGCCGTTCGAGGCATCCCACTTGAGCGTCTCTTCGAAATAGCGCTCCGCTTTGGCCAGCAGACCGGCGCGCTTGCAGAGCATTCCAGCGTCTTTGAGATACAACGGATTCATCGGCTCGCGCTGCACGGCAGTTTCGATGGCCTGCACGGCCTGGCGCGTGTACGCCGGGATGCGGGCCGCGGCGAGCGCGAGGTAGTGAAAGGCTTTCGCATCCTGCGGATTGTGCTTCACGGCCATGTCGAAATTTTCGTAGGCCCCGCGCATGTCGCCGTCTTTGAACGCCTTCACGCCTTTGGAGAGATAGGCCTTTGCGACCTGCGCGAAATCGGCCGGGCCGCGCGCGCCGCCGCTCACGAGTTGATCGTCGTGCGCGCGCCGTTTCGTGGGATTGGTCAGAATGTTGAGGGCCTCGGTGAGCGTCTGAAACTTCCGCTCCGCATCGGCCTTGTCGTTACCGCGGTAACGGTCGGGATGGTTCTCCCGCGCGAGCTTCCGGAACCTGTCGCGGATCTCCTGGTCGCTGGACGACCGGTCCACACCCAGAATCTCGTAGTAATTGACTTTCATTTTTTCGCGGTGCGCATGAGGAATGCCTTGCGGGCCAGATCCCGAACGACGGCCTGCACACCGCGGTCGTCCTTCAACCCTTTCAAATCACGCAAGGTTAAACGATTGACGAACGGCAGGACAACCCCCACCGGGGTCTTCGGATTACGGACCAGTGTCAACATGATGTTGTACTTGCTCATCCAGTCGCGTCGCATGCCGAGGAGCCGCAGCACTTCTTCCTCGACGTTGCGCATGGAGGCGATATTCTCCGCCTCCTGGTCCGTCATGCGAGGGTTACGCATCACAGCGGAGCAGATCAATTTGTTACGGTCGCGCACCAGAAGCATGCGCGCCGTGCGATCGCCGCGGTACGCAACCATCACTTTCTCGGAGATGGTCATCAACATCAGCCGCGTCCAGAGCGGGCCTTTCTTCGGATCGTTCAACTCTCCCTCGGTGAGTTGCACCAGCGTCGGCGCGGTCTCCGTGATCTCGGCCGCTTTCTCGAGAAGATCCGCGATCACTTCGAGCGGAGCCTCGATCAGCTCCGGCTCTTCCGCGTTCTCGAGCTCGATGCGCGCTTTCTTCTCGAAGAACTCTTCCTTCGTTTCCAGCGCGCGGCGTCGTACATCTGGAGAGAGCGCTGCATTCTCCAGCAGCGCGTCGAGGATGCCGGGCGCACGAATGATGCGCGCCTGATTGATGACGATGACTTCCTGCACGCCCGCATCGGCAGTGCGCGCGAGATCCGCAATCGCAGAGTCGGAGACCGCCTTGTTGCGGATGAGTGCTTCGACCACGACGTTGTCAGTCGCGACGCTCAGCAGTCGCATCAGATGTTCGGGCGCCGTCCGCTCGTTCGATGCGTAATCGAAGATCGCGCGCGTCGGGATCTCCTGGAGCGCCTCACGCGAGTAGCCGACGATCTCTGCATCGTCGACTGTCGCAAGGTACACGAGCACGCCGATCAGCTCTTCCTGCGGAAGCGGGAGAAATCCACGCGCGATCGTGGCGACGACATCGCGCGGATAGGCGCCGCTCTCGATCAGACCGATGACGGTCGAGGCGGTCAGCTCTCCTGAGGCCGTCGCACTCATGACTGCGTCTGCGGATCTGCTGGCTCGGCGCGAATGGTCTTGAGCACGTCGCGGTCGAAGACGCGATTCCGGATCACTTCCCCATCGGCGCCGAGCGGCGGAACGGTCGCGCCGTTGAGCGTCAGTCGGAGTCCGGCAGCGTTGCCGATATTGCGGAAGCGGAAGGCGTCATTCGCTTCGAACGTGCGCCGTTCGCCGCGAACCATCTCACCATTGACGATCGTCTTGCCGTCGGCTTCGAGCACGACCCACGCGTTCTCGACCACTTCCACCGCGAGACGGAGTGTCGAGTCATCAGTCACGGGCTTCGGTGGAACGAGCGGCGCCGGAATCACCGCGTTCGGCGTCACGGGCGTCGGCGTCGTCTCGGTCGGCACGTCCTGCTCGGCGCGGCGATATTGGACAGCCCAGTACGCGACTCCGGCCAGCAGCACAGCGATGAACAACGCGGCGATGAGATTGCGGTCGACGCGCGCGTACACCGGCGGGATCCCGCGTTTGCGCGCCGGCTTCGGGCTGATGTCGCGCGGCGGCGTCTGCGAATACTTCTCGACCTGCGGCGGCTTCTCGATCCGATCGTCCTTCGCCGAGGCGAAGTTGTACCGGTTCACCATCTCTTCGGCATTCAGGCCGACGTAGCGCGCGTATTCGCGCACGAATCCGCGCGTGAAGACGGGCGCCGGAAGCGTGCGGTGATCGTTGCGCTCCAGCGCCTCGAGGAACCGCTTGCTGATCTTCGTCGCGTCCGCGATTTCCTTCAGGGAGATCCCGCGAATCTCGCGCTCACGGCGAAGCTCCTCGCCGAAAGATGCGAGCTCGGAAACGCCTCCCTGCTCCTGCGGCTCCTGTTCAGGCATCCGGCCCGCCATTGTAGTCAATCACTTCCGCGTCGGCAGAAAAAAGCCGCGGCTGCAGACGCTCGATGCAGCGGCGCACGTACACGGTCGTCGCGGGATTCGAATGGATACTGCGCAAGTCGCGTCGGGAGAGATATTTCAGCTGCGATGCGGCGGCCGCGCGCGGCGTGTCCGGATTCATCACCAGCGCCTTACGGATCGGATAACGATACGACCAGCGCATGTCGCCTGCGATCATCCGAAGCTGCTCCACGGTCGCGCGCCGCGACGCCATCAGAGCGAGCAGATCATCTTCGCGCAATCGCTTGTTCACGAGCAGCGACTCGAACACGCGAGGATGCGGATCGTAGAGAAACACTTTGACGAGCGCGGGACTGCATCGGTGCGCCGCAGTGATGCGCTCGCCAAGCGCGAGCTTCTCGACGCGCGCGAGAAGTTGTGTATCGACCGCGCGGCGAATGGGCGACGGAACCTGGACATCCACAGAAAGATTGAGCAAATCGATCCAATAAAGGTAGTGAACGAGTTTGACGGCATGCGCCATCGGAGTCTGGCGATGCGCAACGAGCCGCACGCGCACGGCGTGAAAGCCCGTGACACGCGGCGTCTGCGCAAGCTCGCCGAGGATCTGCGATGTGACGTGGGGATTCTCGAGGATTGCGAGGGCTTCGTCTTCGTTCAATACAGAACGGTTCGCTGCGACGAACTCGGCGAGCTCATCGCGTGAAAGGTGTTTGAGCGCACGAACGCTGGCCGGGATCATTCAAGAATTTTCCAAAGTTGGGAGGAGTGATGTGGTGCAGGTCACAAGACTCGGATCGGAGCATGTTAAACTTCGCGTCGTTCTGCAAAACCACCCATAAGTCTACTAACCCGGTCAATCGGGCGTGTCGGAACGATACAAGTGGGCTCGTTCCACCCCCACACTGCAAGCCTTCCAAGGAGGACTCCGTGAATCGCAAGACCCTTATTTTTGTCTTCATTGCAATCCTGTCGCTCTTCATTGCCACAATGGCGCAGGCCCAGGCCACGCGTACGTGGGTTTCGGGCGTTGGTGACGACGTCAACCCCTGCAGCCGCACCGCTCCCTGCAAGACCTTCGCGGGCGCGATCAGCAAGACCGCCACGAACGGCGAGATCAGCGTGCTCGATCCGGGCGGCTTCGGCGCTCTGAACATCACGAAGTCCATCACTCTCAACGGCGAAGGCACGCTGGCCGGTATCCTCGCGGCTGGTACGGTCGGCATCATCATCAACGCGCCGGCGACCGCGACCGTCACGATCCGCAACGTTTCGATCCACGGCGCCGGCACCGGCACCGACGGCATCCGCATCCTGAACGGCGGAAAGATCAACATCGAGAACGTCTCGATCCAGGGCTTCACCAACCAGGGCATCGACATCACTCCCAGTGCGGTCAACCAGATCGTGCAGGTGAACGTCCGAAACTGCGACATCCGTAACAACACGCTGCAGGGCATCCAGATCAACCCGACGGGCACCGCCACTGTGCAGCTCGCGGTCCATGGTTGCTCGATCGCGAACAACGGCGCGACCGCAGTCGACGTCGCCGGCAACAACAACTCCGCCGCCGTTCACCACTCAGACCTCATCGGCAACCTCGTCGGCGCGCAGGTTCAGCTCACGTCCTCGGAGCTGTTCCTCGACAGCGTTCTGATCGCCAACAACGCCACCGGCATCACCTCGGGTATCGGCGCCGGCCTGACTCCGGTCACCCGCATCACCCGTTGCTCGGTCGTGAACAACGGCGTCGGCATCGGCGGCACCGGTACCACAGTCGGCTTCACCAGCAACACCGTCGTCGGAAATACCTCCGGCAACGCGGTGAGCTCGACGGTCCCGAGCGTCTAACGTCTCAGCAGGTTCCAAAAAGGGCCGGCCTCCGCCGGCCCTTTTTCTTTGCGTGGCAGAATGTCCGGCACCGGTACCCCGGTTGCTATGCCCCGCTGTCACCCTTTAGAATCAAACTTATTCGCTATTGTGGTCACGCCTGCCTCGGAAAGCCGGCGGACCAGCAGGAGGACTTCCGTTGCGGCTTTTGATCACAGGAGGCGCCGGCTTCATCGGCTCACATCTGGCCGAGGCATATCTGGAGCGCGGCGACGAGGTCAGCATCATTGACGACCTCTCCACCGGAAGCATCGAAAATATCCAGCACCTCAAGAAGCATCCTCGGTTCGATTACACGATCGAATCCGTTCGCAACTACCCGGTCCTGGCGGAGCTGGTCGATCGCGCCGACGTCGTGATCCATCTCGCGGCCGCGGTCGGCGTGCAGCTCATCGTCGAAAGCCCGGTCCGCACAATCGAGACGAACGTGCGCGGCACCGAAGTCGTCCTTGAAGTCGCGAACAAGAAGAAGAAGACGGTGCTGATCGCGTCGACGTCCGAGGTCTACGGATTGAGCGACAAAGTCCCGTTCCGCGAGGATGGAAACCTCGTCCTCGGCTCCACGAGCAAAGGTCGCTGGAGCTACGCCTGCTCCAAAGCGATCGACGAGTTTCTCGCGCTCGCCTACTGGCGGGAGAAGCGCCTTCCCACGATCATCGTGCGCCTCTTCAACACCGTCGGCCCGCGCCAGACCGGCCAGTACGGCATGGTCGTCCCGCGCTTCGTGAAACAGGCCATCGCCGGACGTCCGCTGACCGTGTTCGGCGACGGCTCGCAGACGCGCTGCTTCTGCCACGTGCAGGACGTGATCGGCGCGCTGATGAAGCTCGTCGACACACCGTCATCCATCGGCGAAGTGTTCAACATCGGCTCGACCGAAGAAGTCTCGATCCTGCAGCTCGCCGAAACCGTGAAGCGGCTCGCGTCGTCCAGCTCCGAGATCGTCTTCGTGCCGTATGACGAGGCGTACGAAGAAGGATTCGAGGACATGCCGCGCCGCGTTCCCGACACGACCAAGGTCGATGCGCTGGTTGGCTTCCGTCCGACGTACACCCTCGACGGCATCATCCGCAGCGTCATCGAATACCAGCGAGGAACCGGCACGCCGTCGCGATTGGCGGCGGCGGAAGTACCCACAATCACCGCTCGATGAGCAATCTCTCCGATCTCGCCGTCTGGATGCCTGCCTTCGTGGCGCTGCTCGCAGCAGCGGCATTCACCCCGCTCGTACGCGGGGCAGCACGGCAGTTCGGCATGGTCGCCGCTCCGAAAAAGGATCGCTGGCACAGCCGTCCCACCGCGCTCCTCGGTGGCGTGGCGATTTACGTGGCAGTCATGGCGGTCGCCGCGTGGCAGCTCGGTCCGTCGAGTCAGACCTACGCGTTCACACACGCGATCCTCCCCGCGAGCACGCTGATGTTCCTGATCGGCCTCGTCGACGACATCGTCACGCTCAAGCCGTATCAGAAACTCGTCGGCCAGATCATCGGCGCGTCGATCATCGTCGCGTACGGTCTCGTTCTGCCGTGGACGAGCTCCTCGGCGTTCAACTCCGCGATCACGATGTTCTGGCTGATCGGCATCACGAACGCCGTGAACATGCTCGACAACATGGATGGCCTCTCGGCCGGCGTTGCCGCGATCGCGGCCATGTTCCTCGCGCTGAACTTCGCATCACTCGGACAGATCGGTGAAGCATCGATCGTCCTCGTGCTCGCCGCGGCGCTCGTCGGATTCCTCATCTACAACTCGCACCCCGCGTCGATCTTCATGGGCGACTGCGGCTCGCTGTTCATCGGATTCTTCCTCGCCAGCACCGCGCTGCTCACGACCACGAGCGGCCGCACGCGCAGCTTCATCCCCGTCATCGCCGTGCCGGTGCTCACGCTCGTCATCCCGATCTTCGATACGACATTCGTGACGCTGCTGCGCAAACTCTCCGGCCGCGCCGCATCGCAGGGCGGCCGCGATCACACCTCGCATCGTCTCGTCGCGCTCGGACTCTCCGAGCGTCGCGCGGTCTGGCTGCTGTACGGCCTCGCCGCGATGGCCGGCTTCCTCGCCATTCAGGTGCGCCAGTGGGCGCTGCATGAAAGCGTGGTCGCCATCGTCGGGTTCATCGTCGTTCTCACGATGATCGGCGTCTACCTCGGCGGCGTGAAGGTCTACGCGAGCGAAGAGGACGTGCGCGCGCGTCCCGTCGTGTCGTTCCTCGTCGATCTTTCTTACAAGCGCCGCGTGTTCGAGATCCTGCTCGATATGACGCTCGTCTCGATCGCCTGGTACGGCGCGTGGTCGCTGCGATTCGGTACGTTCTCGCCGGACGACCCGCACTTCCTGATGATGGTGCAAACGCTGCCGATCGTCGTGGCGCTGAAGATCGTCGTCTTTCTCGGCGCCGGCGTCTATCGCGGTCTCTGGCGCTACACGAGCCTCAGCGATCTCCTCGGCATCGGCCGCGCTGTGATCATCGCGTCGGTGCTCGCCACCATCGCGATCGTCTTCACGTTCCGCTCGTACGGATTCTCGCGCGGCGTGCTCCTGCTCGATCTCCTCCTGCTCTTCGTGATGATGGCCGTGACGCGCATGGCGTTCCGCGTCGCGCGACGTCTGCTCCCCGCGCGCCGCACCGTCACCGGCCGCCCGGTGCTCATCTACGGCGCCGGCGATGCCGGCGAGCTGCTCCTTCGCGAAATCCTGAACAATCACGACCTCGGCTACGTCCCGGTCGGATTCGTCGACGACGATACGAAGAAAGCGGGACGCCTGATTCACGGCCTGCGAGTACATCCCGCGGAGCTCCTCCCCGCCGTCTGCGAAAAGCTCGCGGTGCAGGAGATCATCATCTCGACGTCGAATCTCTCGACGACACGCCTGTCGCGCGTGGTCGAACAGTGCGACGCGATCGGCCTGCCGCTGCGACAGATGCAGATTCAGCTCTCGCTGCTCAACTCATGGGAGCGCGACCCGCTGCTCGAAGCGCCGCGTCCGCAACTCCCGGAGCCGCTGCTTCACGTCCGGACACACGGCAGCACGAAGGTCGTCGACACCGAGATCATCGTGCACCCCACGCGCAACTAGTGGAGTGTATTCGTTGAATTGGGACCAGATGGCGCCGGTATCGGCGTCGTGAGCGAGACGCGCCGACGCAGGCCTAGCGGTGACTACGTCGAGTCGGCGCGGCGAAGCTCGCGGCGTCGATACCAAGCCAGGTGGT
>DASYLL010000447.1:0-5535 GCA_036009605.1 Thermoanaerobaculia bacterium
ACTCGTCGACCGCGACCAGCTTCGCGGTAACCCAGGCGAAGGCGTTGGTGTCGAGATACGTCAGGCGGAGCGTGTCCCAGGACGGTTCCTCCATCAGGGCATTCGTGTTGACGACCGGATACCGCGCCACGATGGAGCCGACGTTCGTGCCCTCGAACTTCAGACGGGCGCCGGAGTAGGCATAGAGGCCGAGGGCGGACTCGTCGACTTCACCGGCGGAAGCGACGCTGTTCCATTCCATATCGTTCTGAGCGGCAACGGGAAGCGCGAGCAGGATGAGCGCGCAAAGCAGGAGTTTTTTCATGTTCGATCCTTTCTATGGAGACAATCGGTTGCAGTGATGGCGCGGGCTCAGTGGCTCAGCGACATCATGATCAGCGCGACCTCGGAGAACGGCTCGGAACGATCGAGCTCGGCCTCGATGAAATAGGCGTGCGTCTGGAAGTTGATGTCGTCCGGAAAGATGCAGATGGAGCAGGACGTGCCCGCGCCCGTGTCGCTCGATTCGATCTGGCAGAGCAGTTCCTCCTCGCCCGAGCACTCTTCGACCACGATCAAGCGGGCAGTGATCGACCCGAACCCGTCGCTGTCCTGGTAGGTCATGCGGAAGATGTCCCAGTTGGGCTCGGGAAAGAGATTGCTGGTGTTCCTGACCGGGTAGCGCGCCACCATCTGCCCGGTCGTCGCCGGTTGGAATTCCAGCCGGGCGCCGGAATAGCGGTACGAGATGAGTGCGGACTGGTCGAGCTGAGCAGCGGATCCGACAATGTTCCATCGGAACTGTGCGGCTGCCGGCAGCGCGAGTAGCAGCAGAACGAGACACAACCACAATTTCTTCATGAGTTGATCCTTTCAGGAGGAAAGGATAGGCGTCGAAGGTCTCGAAACCATCAACATAAGGGATGAAATGGCTTCAGCGTGGGACGAAGGGCGGGTGGCATGGGAGGACGGACGGGGATACCCTCGACGTCGGCGGCAAAGCTGACGCGACGGCCGAAGCGGGTATTGCCCTGATGGTTTGCGAGCGGCGAGAATGGCATCGTGGCCGGCGAAGACATTCTGGTGTTCCAGCTCACGACCCGGGGCGACTCGAAATGTGATGAGTGCGGCCGTGAGCTGTGGAAGGGCAACCTTCTCCGAAAGGAAGGCCCGCGGGGGCTCTGCATCGACTGCGCAGACCTGGGACACCTGGCCTTCGTTCCGGCCGGAGATGCCTGCATTACCCGTCGCGCGAGCAAATACTCATCGCTGCGCGCCATCGTCCTGCGGTTCAGCCGCGCCCGAAAGCGCTATGAGCGACAAGGCATTCTGGTCGCAGAAGAGGCGCTGGCGCGTGCCGAAGAGGAGTGTCTCGATGATGCCGAGGTGCGCGAGCGGCGGAGCGTGGCCGATGCCGAACGCCGGGCGGAGCGCGATGCAGAGTATGTCCGGAAGTTTGCGGACCAGATTCGCAACCAGTATCCGAGCGCTCCCACGGACGCGCCGGAGGCGATCGCCGTGCACGCATGCCAGGTGCACTCGAAACGGATCGGCCGTACGGCGAATGCAAAGGACTTCGATCCCGGCGCGATCGATCTGGCGGTGCAGGCGCATGTCCGGCATCGCTGCACGAAGTACGACGCGCTCCTGACGGACGGAGTCGATCGTCTCGATGCGCGTGCGCAGGTTCGGGAAGCAATCGACGCCGTTGTCGTGGAGTGGCGGAGAAAACGATGACGGCGGGCCGGAATGATCCATGTCCCTGCGGGAGTGGGCGCAAGTACAAGAGGTGCCACTACGCAGCGGACAAGGCCGCGTCGTCAGGCGCGGTGAGCGATGTGGTCTCTCCGTTCCACGAGATGGACAACCAATTCGTGGGAGAGCTGGCGGGATGGGCAATGAATCGATTCCCTGCCGAGACCGTAAATGTCCTGCACAGGCTCGAAGCCGATCCCGAGATGACGCCGCAGCTCGGAGCGCCCTTTCTGGTCTACGTTTCCTTCGTCGACGGGCGCCCCGTCGTGGACTGGTATCTCGAGGAGCGAGGATGGGCGCTGACGCGAGGGGAGCGCGAATGGTTGGCGTGGCAGCAGCGAAGCTGGTTGTCGATCTGGGAAGTGATGGAAGTGCATCCGGGCCGCGGCCTCGTGCTGCGCGACGTTCTGACGGGTGAAACGCGGAGCGTCCACGAGGTGAGTGGGTCGAAATCGGCGGAGCCTCACTTCATGATTCTCGCGCGCGTCGTCGACACCGATTCGGTCTCCCTCATCTGCGGGATGCATGGGAGGCCTTTGCGTCCGATGCAGGCGAGCCTGGTCGTCGACCGCGTGCGGCGGCTTCTGCGGCGGAAAGGCACGGTCAGTCCTGACCGCCTGCGCGAGCCGCGCATCGCATGGGCGATGGTGGAGGAGTGGTCGGACGCGGTGTACGCGTCCCAGTCTCCTCCGCGTCTCGTGAATACGGATGACGAGGACGTACTCCTGACGGAGGATCGATGGACCTTTCCTCCGTCGAAGCGGGAGGAGGTGCTCCAGCGGATCGCGACGATCGAGAACATCGACCCGGACGCAGACGGTGGGTTCGTGATTCTGCAGGAAGGCAACCAAATGCACGCGGACTGGGACAACACGGTCATCGCCCACGTGCAAGTGAACGAGTCCGGGCTGCTGGCGAGTACGAACTCCGTGTCGCGGGCAGACGTCATCCGAGCCCGAATCGAAGGCGCCTGCGGCTCGCTCGTGAGCGCCGGACCCCGTTCGCACACGGACCCCGCGTCCGCGAGGCACGAGCCCTCGGAAAGGCGCGATCCGACGCCCGACGAACAGATCCTCGTGCTCGAACTGAAGAAGCAACACTACGCGCAATGGCTGAACGACCCGATCCCCGCCCTCGACGGAAGGACTCCGCACGAAGCTGTACGCACGAAGAGTGGTCGCGAGCGACTGACCATGATCCTCGCCGAAATCGAGATCACGGAGTCGCACGCGCCAGACGGCGCGAGGTTCGACGTTGGCCTGTTGCGCCGGGCGCTCGGACTGAGCGAATGAACGGCCTTCGCGGTGCGCGACCTGTGTGCGCCGCACCGCAACTTCCAGCGATCCCTCCACCACATAGAGGAGCGTCCCCGTTCAATAGCAGGAACCGCTGTAATACCAGTCCTGCTGACCATCGCCGCAAGACCTCTCGTTCACGGCGAAGCTTTCCGGGATTGGCGAAGCGCTCGGCGTCGAGGTTCTCGATCACCTCATCGTAACGACGAGCTCTTTCCTCTCTTTCAAGGAGCGCGCACTGCTGTAAGTCAGGTCGTTGTGCCACCGTTCACAGCCGGGGTCCGCGGCGATTCGGTCGGCGATCCATTGCTCTTGAATCGTCAGGCCATCTCAATGCCGGGTTACGAGAGGCCTGGCTTACTAAACCGGGTCTGATTTCGAATCGATCGCGGCGGTGGCGTTGCGGCAGTGGAAAGTAGATCGAGCCGGCCGGGGAGCTGCCCTATACGGACGCCCGGTTACCTCAGAACGGCTCGTTTCTCATTTCGGAAGCAGCGCGCGCAGGTTCGTCTTGTCGAACGCGCCGACGAGATCCATCACCTTGCAGTCGAGAGCAACCGCCAACCGGATGATCGTCGTCAGGCTGGGGACCTTGAACCCGCGTTCGAGGTTGCTGATGTACGCCTCTGACATCCCTGCGGTCTCTGAGAGCCACTGCTGCGTCACGGCGCGCTGAAGCCGAACCTCACGCAGTCGCCTGCCGAACAGTTCCCCTTCAGGCTGCACAAGGCTTGTCATTTTGCGTCGACCCACTTGTCTTTTCGAGTAATCAGAATTACTCTATTGGATAGTCGCAAAGGAGCCTCGAACATGCCCGACCAAGACGTCATCAACCGCATTCGAGCCATTTTCCTCCAGCCACGTCCGCACGTCACCATCACCGAGGCAACGGTACTCCTCGGCTGGACGCGAAGCGAGATGTCGCAGGCCATCGCGGCTGGGGAGGTGGAGACCAACTCTACGTCCGTGGGCTCATGGATCTGGCGTGAGGAACTGATGGCCAAAGCGCTGGAGATCTGGTCGCCGGAGGTGACCGAAGACGCGCTCGGAGTGGACGCGGACCGCGTGCTGCCGGACGGCATCCGCCTCACGAACCTGCACGTCCGCCTCCCTCGCCATCACGTCGCCATGCTGGAGCGCTTCGCGGAGCGCGATCACACCACCGTCAGCGACGCACTGGCGCGCGAGCTCGACGGGATCGCCAGCGCGCATGCTCCGGAGCTGTCGTGGGCCATCGCCGGATTCGCCGACGCGCTGGCGTGGCCGGATGCGGAGGCGCAGCAGGTGCCCTGCTGACGTACGGACGAAAGCGGACAGACGCCGACGCCGGACGAGATTCATGCGTTCCTTGAACGCATTCACGATCCTCCTGGGGCGCCTGATGCGATTCGGGCGGGTGGGAGGGAACGTACAGATATCTGTATCATGGTGATCGATGAAGACCACTCTCGACCTGCGGGACGATCTCTTCTCGAAGGCGAAGCAGCAGGCCGCGAAAGAGCACATCACCCTCACGAGGATGATCGAAGAGGGACTGACTCTCCGTCTCCGGCGCAGCGGGAACGCTCGTCGTACGTTGAAGCCGCTTCCGGTCTCCCGGCGCAAAGGAGGGTTGCGGCAGGGAATCGACGGCCGCAGCAACAAGTCTCTCTTCGATGCGGCGGACTGATGACGCCTGACGTCAATGTGCTGATCGCCGCCTTTCGTCGCGACCATCAGCACCACGCCGTGGCGTTTCAATGGTTTTACGGCGCGCGTCTGGCTTGTGTCGAGGGGCGCACGCCCTCGTGCTGCTGCCGATGGTGATCGTCGGCTTTCTTCGCCTCGTCACGAATCGGCGGGTTTTCATCGAGCCTGACTCCATCGAGGATGCCGTCGCGTTCATCGACGCGCTGCTCGACTCGCCGGGAGTCGAGCTTCTACCTTGCGGCGACGAATGGCCGATTCTCAGAGCAAAACGGCGCGAGCGAGTTGGCCGCGCACGGTGCTGATCCAGTAATGATCGTGCGGATGATGGGCGACACTTCGCTCAAGACCGTGATGGATCACTACTTTGATTCATCGGTCGAGCACATGCAGGAGGTGGTGGCGAAGTGGACTCCATCGATCGTGGAGATGCCGACAGAGCGCTTGAAGGAAGCAGGATGGACGAACTGACGCATTGCGACCACCTCTCTCACATCGAAGGCGAATACGGGATTGTCGCAAACTGCATTGAGATCGACCGCCTCTTCCGCTTGGGCGCGAAGGTGTGGCTCGGGCAGGGAACAGGAGGAGAAGGCTGGCACCGCTTCGTCTTCATAGGCCTGGCTCGTGGGGGGCGGTACATCGAGAAGTGGACGCCCACCTTCCGATTCGACTACTTCCGGCCGGCTTGGATCCCACCGCATCTTTGCAGCCGGATCTGGGGCATCTTGGGTACGCGCGGCACGAGGGAGGAGATGACCTCGATCGCGAAACAACTGAATGTGTTCGCGAAGAATGATCGAGCCGCGCACCCGAATCG
>DASYLL010000448.1:0-2285 GCA_036009605.1 Thermoanaerobaculia bacterium
GTTCCAAGTCGTGATTGTAGCGGTAGAGCGAGACGGTTCGACCGATCACCTGGATGACCTCCGCCTTCACCGCCTCGGCCAACTCGGCCGCCGCCTGCTTGGCGGTGACGTCCGCCTTCTTCACGAGCTGCACTTTCACCAACTCGTGCGTGCGGAGCGCGTCGTCGAGCGAGTTGACGAGCGCGCGCGTGAGCCCGTGCTGGCCCACGTGCACCGTGGCGGAGAGATGGTGCGCCTGCGCGCGGAGTGCCGCGCGCTCTTTGCCGGTCATGGACATGTGCGGTTAGTCGTCGCCGCCGACGGACGCGATCACTCGATCGATACTGACCGGCGTCGATGACTGCGTCGACGCCAGCGTGCCCGACTCCTTCTCCGCCATTTCCTTCGCGAGCTGCGCGATGCCGTCGTCGATTGTGCGCGAATGATGCATCGAGCAGAACTTCGGCCCGCACATCGCGCAGAACTCCGCGCTCTTGAAGTACTCGGCCGGCAGCGTCTCGTCGTGATATTCCTGCGCGCGCTCGGGGTCGAGCGAGAGACGGAACTGCTCCTTCCAGTCGAAGGCGTAGCGCGCGCGTGAGAGTGCGTCGTCGCGATCGCGTGCGTGCGGACGACCGCGTGCGACGTCGGCCGCATGCGCTGCGATCTTGTACGCGATCACACCCTGACGAACATCGTCCGCGTTCGGCAGGCCGAGGTGTTCCTTCGGCGTGACGTAGCAGAGCATGTCGGCGCCGTACCAGCCGATCATCGCGGCGCCGATCGCGCTCGAGATGTGATCGTAGCCGGGCGAGATGTCTGTGACGAGTGGCCCGAGAGTATAGAAGGGCGCCTCGTGACAGACTTCCTTCTGACGACGGACATTCATCTCGATCTGATCCATCGGGATGTGTCCGGGACCTTCGACCATCACCTGCACATCGAACTCCCACGCGCGCTTCGTGAGCTCACCAAGGGTGTCGAGCTCGGCGAACTGCGCCTTGTCGCTCGCGTCGTGCAAGCATCCGGGGCGGAGCGAATCGCCGAGTGAGATGGTGACGTCGTATTGGCGGAGGATGTCGAGGACGTCGTCGTAATGCTCGTACAGCGGATTCTGTTTGCGATGGTGCATCATCCACACCGCGTGCAGCGAGCCGCCGCGCGAGACGATGCCCGTGATGCGTCCGTAGACGAGCGGCAGATGCTGCAGCAGGATCCCGGCGTGCAGCGTCATGTAGTCGACGCCCTGGCGAGCCTGATGTTCGATGACTTCGAGGAAGTCGTTGATCGTGAGCTCCTCGAGCTCCTTCCCCTGAAGAACGGCTTGGTAGATCGGCACCGTACCGATCGGAACCGTGGAGGCGTTGATGATTGCCTCGCGGGTGATGTCGATGTCCTGGCCAGTGGAGAGGTCCATCACCGTATCGGCGCCGTACTTCACTGCGAGGAGGAGCTTGTTGACCTCCTCATCTATAGAAGAGGAGACGGCGGAGTTCCCGATGTTCGCGTTGACTTTGACGGAGGCGACCTTGCCGATGGCCATGGGTTCGAGGGCGCCTTCCAAGTGATGGATATTGGCGGGGATTACGAGGCGGCCTCTTGCCACTTCGGATCTGATTAGCTCGGGGCTGAGGGATTCGCGCTCAGCGACGAACTGCATGGCGGCGGTGATTTCGCCGGCGCGGGCGAGGGACATCTGCGTGCGCGCGGTACGTGGTGTAGATATGGACATCGTTCGACTCCCTACGCCGGTGCGAGCCGGATCAGGTTCAACGGGACTCTCTCAGCCCTGCCTCGGAAGTGAGGTGGGGCACCCCGGTCAGAAAGTAGTTTAGCGCGAAATACGAACACGGTAAATGGGACCAGACGTCAATTCGATTCAAGTCACGACCTCCTCCTTGTCGGCACTCGCGTGGGATGATCCAGCACAGCCGTGAACACGCCCTCTACGCGCTCGGAGGAGGCAAACAACGCCCATTTCCTCGGAGTCGATGAACGTGATCAATGCGCGCCGTGCTATCGGGACCACGCTGTACCTCCTCGCCATGTGAGCTCGTTCGTCACGGCGACCACACCAATACTCCCCGAAAATGGATCCCACAGACAAGTCCTGGTCTCAAGCGAGCGAAGGGGTAGAGTTCGAACGATTCGCGCTTTCGGTTCTGAGTGCTCAGTCGGTCGCCGACGAAAAAGTGTTACTCATCGGAAACGAGCTTCCACGAGAACTCGCATTCGCAGATGCATTCGCCCCAGCTGGGTTCATGGATCTGCCCGGACCGTGCGTGATCGAGGTTCGCATAAGGTTC